>DASUYI010000531.1:0-8850 GCA_036377475.1 Steroidobacteraceae bacterium
TGTCGAGCTATCGCGGGCTCGCGCTCGACCCCGACCAGATCTACGTGGCCACGTCGGACGGCAGCGTCGTCGCACTGCGCCGTCGCGACGGCACGGTCCTGTGGCAGCAGGACGGGCTCAAGCGTCGCGGCCTCGGCACGCCGGCGGTCGTCGGCAACGCAGTCGTCGTGGGCGACTTCGAGGGTTACCTGCACTGGCTCGACCGGGACACCGGCAAGTTCGTCGCGCGCGAGCACCCGGGCAACGCGCGGATCAGCGCCGCACCCGTCGTCGACGGCGAGCGCGTGTTCGTGATCGACGAAGGCGGCCGCATCGTGGCATACCGCAGCGGCGGCACGCCCGGGCGCTGATGTGCTGCCCGTCGTCGCACTCGTCGGTCGACCGAACGTCGGCAAGTCGACGCTGTTCAATGTGCTGACGCGCACCCGCGACGCGCTCGTCGCGGACTCGCCCGGGCTCACGCGCGACCGCAAGTACGGTTATGCGCGTCACGGCGGACGTTCCTGCGTCGTCATCGACACCGGCGGTCTCGTCGAGACCGTGCCGGGCGCGATCGAGCGCCTGATGGCCGAACAGACGCTGAAGGCCGTCGAGGAAGCCGATCGCGTGCTGTTCGTCGTCGATGCGCGCGAGGGCTGCACGCCGCAGGACCTGCACGTCGCCGACCTGCTGCGGCGTGCGGGCAAGCAGGTGCTCGTCGTCGCCAACAAATCCGAGGGCCTCGAGGACGAAATGGCGCAGGCCGAGTTCCACGGCTTCGGCTTCGGCGAACCCATCGCGGTCTCCGCGACGCACGTGCAGAACCTCGACCTGTTGTTCGACCGCGCGCTCGACGGCCTCGAAGGGGCGGACGACGTGCCCGAAACCCTCGCCTCGGGAAACGACGCGATTCGCGTCGCGGTCGTCGGCCGGCCGAACGTCGGCAAGTCGACGCTGATCAACCGGCTGCTCGGCGAAGAGCGCCTGATCGCCTTCGACCAGCCCGGGACGACGCGCGACACGGTCGAGGTGCCGTTCGAACGCGACGGTCGCACCTTCCTGCTGATCGACACTGCGGGCGTGCGCCGGAAGGCCCGCGTCAGCGAGGCGATCGAGAAGTTCAGCATCGTCAAGACGCTGCAGGCGATCGACCGCGCGCACGTCGTGATCGGCGTGCTCGACGCGCACGACACCGTGGCCGACCAGGACGCGAGCCTGATGGGGCTCGTGGCGGAACAGGGCCGCGCGCTCGTGATCGCGGTCAACAAGTGGGATGGCATCCCGGCGGACCAGCGCGACGCCATTCGCGACGGGCTGGACCTGCGGCTCGACTTCCTGCGGTTCGCACCGGTGCATTTCATTTCGGCGCGCCACGGCACCGGGGTCGGCGAACTCGTCGAGGCGGTGCTCAAGGCGTATCGCGCGGCGATGCGCGAGCTGCCGACCAAGGACCTCACGCGCGCACTCGAGCAGGCGATCGCGATGCACCAGCCGCCGCTGGTGCGCGGCCGCCGCATCAAGCTGCGCTATGCGCACCAGGGCGGCAGGAATCCCCCCGTCGTCGTGATCCACGGCAACCAGACCCAGCACGTGCCGGACACGTACCGGCGCTTCCTCGAGAACCACTTCCGGGAAGTTTTCCGTCTCAGGGGCACGCCGATGCGGATCGAATTCCGGACCGACGAGAACCCGTTTGCAGGACGCCGCAACGAACTCACGCCGCGACAGGTCCGCAGCCGCAAGCGGCTGCTGTCCCGGGTCAAGGGCGGCGGGAAAGGCGGCAAGCGCTGACGGGTCCGGGCTAACATGGCCCGTCACGCTAATAACCCCCGGTTCTGACCGGCTATCGTCTGAGCCTTGCCCGCGCGCCGGCCGGGACTAGACTGCAGGGCATGCTCATGGCCGTCGCCCGAACATCGCCGTCCGCCGCCCACGATCTGCCGGCCACGCGCCTGGCGATCCTGGACGAGCCGCTGCGCATGTATCGCGGCGGTGTGGTCGAGCACGCCGTCATCGCGTACGAGACCTGGGGGCGACTCAACGACGCCCGCGACAATACGATCCTGCTGTTCACGGGACTCTCGCCCTCCGCGCATGCGGCCTCGTCGCCCGCGGACCCGAAGCCCGGCTGGTGGGAACCGATGATCGGTGACGGCAAGGCGATCGATACGAGCCGTCATTTCGTCGTCTGCGTGAACTCGCTCGGCAGCCCGTACGGCTCGTCCGGCCCGGCCTCGATCGATCCGCGCACGGGCCGGCCGTACGGCATCGGGTTTCCCGAGATCGCAGTCGAAGACATCGCACGCGGCGGCCGCGAGGTGCTGGCCGCGCTCGGCATCGAGCGCGTGCACTGCGTGATCGGCGCGTCGCTCGGCGGCGTGTCCGCGCTCGCGTTCGCCGTCGAGTTCCCAGACGTTGCACGCCACCTGATCTCGATCTCGGGCGCCGCGAGCGCATCGCCGTTTTCGATCGCGCTGCGCTCGCTGCAACGCGAACTGGTGCGCAGCGACCCGGCGTGGCGAGGCGGCCATTACGAACCGGGCCGCGGCCCGCGACAGGGCCTGCGTCTGGCCCGCAAGCTCGGCACGATCACGTACCGCGGGCACGAGGAGTGGGACCAGCGCTTCGGGCGCCGGCGCGTCGGCGAGACGGCCGGGTTGCAGGGCGACTTCCGCCCGCAGTTCGAAGTGGAAGCGTACCTCGAGCACCAGGGACAGCGCTTTGCCGACGTGTTCGACGCGAACGCCTATCTCTACCTGTCGCGCGCGTCGGACCAGTTCGACCTGGCGGAGCACGGTGGCGGCTCGCTCGAGACGGCGTTCGCGAAATTCAGGACAGAGCGCACGCTCGTGCTCGGCGTCAAGTCCGACATGCTCTACACGATCGACCAGCAGCAGCTGATCGCCGAGCAGATGCGCGCGGCGGGACGCGAGGTCGAATTCCACGCGTTCCCATCCCCGCAGGGCCACGATGCCTTCCTCGTGGATTACGCGCGCTTCGAGCCGGTGATCGGCAACTTCCTGCGGAAGACGGCGTAGCGGGTTGTGACTGGCGGATAGCGGATAGCGGATAGTAAGAAGGCGCCACTGGCGCCTTTCTTCGTCCTACTAACCGCTATCCACTACCCGCTATCCGCTTCCGGCGTTATTCCTGCAGGAATAACGCCGGATCTACCATCGCCCGGTTCACCGCGACCCCGAAATGCAGGTGGGGGCCGGTCACGCGGCCGGTCGCGCCGACGAGCCCGAGCGTGCCGCCGGCATCGACCGTGTCGCCGGGCCTCACGTCGATTCGGCTCAGGTGGCAATACATCGCCACCACGCCGTGCCCGTGGTCGACGAACACGGTGTTGCCGTTGAAAAAGAAGTCGCCGACGTCGAGCACGCGACCGCGGAGCGGTGAGACGATCGGCGTGCCCGCCGGCGCGGCGATGTCCATGCCGCTGTGCGGGTTGCGCGGCTGGTCATTGAAGACCCGCCTGAGGCCGAACGAGCTCGAGCGCGGACCCGGCACCGGCGCGGGCCAATGCCACGTCGGCTGGAACTCCTCCGAGTAGGTCGAGAGCGCGCGGTCCGAGCGTCCGGTTTCGGTTTCGATCCGCGCCAGGTCCTCCGGCAGGGGATCGACCTTGCGCGGTTCCACGGTGAGCCTCTGCTCGGCGTAACTCTTCGGCGCCACGTCGAACACGATCTCCAGGTCGGCGTCGTCTTCCTCGGGGGTCACGAGGACGGCCGCGTGCGGTCCGGGCGTCGTCGCGAGCGGGATCCCGACGATCGCCGCCCACGACGTGCCGTCGTGCGTCACGGGTGCCCGGTGCGCGCCGAAGTAGACCGCGCCCGGCGAGCGTTCACCGGCCCCGAGCCGGATGACCGCGATGCCGCCCGGCACGCGCGAGTCCGGCGGCAGTGCGTAGTCGCTGGAGGCGTGAGCCACTGCGAACGAGAGCAGGATCGCCGCAAACGCCGTGACCCGCCCGTGTCGCGTCCGCACGCGTGCCGTCATCGCTCCTCCCGGTCATCGGCACGCGCCGCGAGGATCTCCGTCACGGTGGCGCGGACGGCCCCGCGTGCCACGCGGGCCTCGATCCGCGCGCCGCGCGCCACAGACGTGGCGTCGGTGACGACGTGGCCGGTCTCGTCGAGCACGATCGCGTAGCCGCGGTCGAGCGTCGCGAGCGGGCTCACCGCGTGCAGCGTGCGGGCCGAGCGTTCGAACCGGTCACGGTCTCGTTGCAGGCGGCGCTCCATGCAGAGCGGCAGCTGGCGCGCGGCACGGTCGAGCCGCAGCCGCATCGTCGTGAGCCTTCGCGCCGGACTGCTGCGCTCGAGCAGCGCGCGCGCACGCTCGGCGCGGTCACGGGACCGGTCGAGCTTGCGCACGATCGCGCGTTGCAGCCGCTGTTCGAGTTCGTCGAGTCGCTGTGCGTGCTGTCGCAGCCGCGCGCCGGGGTGCGATCGCGCGAGACCGCGCCGCTGCATGGTCAATGCGTGCGCGAGCGACTGCAGCTTGCGTCGCATCGCGCTCGAGAGGTTGCGCTCGAGCGCACGCAACGCTCGCAGGAACTCCCCGGAGTCGGGCACGGCACGTTCGGCGGCGCCGGAAGGCGTCGGCGCGCGCTCGTCCGCCACGAAGTCGGCAATCGTGAAGTCGGTCTCGTGACCGACGCCACTGATCACCGGGATCGGCGAGGCGGCGATCGCGCGCGCGACGGCTTCGTCGTTGAAGGCCATCAGGTCTTCGAGCGAGCCGCCGCCGCGCGCCAGGATCAGCACGTCGCACTCGGCGCGCCGGGCGGCGAGCCGCAACGCCTCGACGAGCTCGCGCGGCGCCGCGTCTCCCTGCACTGCGGCGGGGTAGAGCAGTACCGGCACCGCCGGGAACCGGCGCCGCAGGACGTGCAGGACGTCGCGCAGGGCGGCGCCGGTGCGCGAGGTGATCACCCCGACGCGACGCGGCAACGTCGGCGGCTTGCGCTTGCGCGCGGCCTCGAACAGGCCTTCGGCCATCAGCTTGCGCTTGAGCTCCTCGAACCGACGTCGCAGCGCACCCTCGCCGGCCTCCTCGAGGTGCTCGACGACGACCTGGAACTCGCCGCGGGCCTCGTACAGGCTCACGCGACCGCGGGCGAGCACCCGTGCCCCGTCGCGCACCGGGAAGCGGACCAGCATGGCGCGGGTGCGGAACATCGCACAGCGGACCTGCGCGCCCTCGTCCTTGAGCGAGAAGTACCAATGGCCCGAGGACGGGCGGGCGAGGTTCGAGATCTCGCCCTCGAGCCAGACGGAACCCAGGCCGCGCTCGAGCAGCATCCGCGCCTGGGCGTTGAGCTGCGAGATCGTGAGGATGTCGCGCGGTGGGGCGGCGGAAGGCGGGACGTCGTCGAACAAGGAATCGGACATCTGCGCAGTTTACCGGCCGGGGCGGCGCGTCAAAGGCGAAAGCGCAAACGGCGCAGGGGCGCCGTCGTCACCGTCTTCCGAGATCGTGCCCAGGGACGCCGTGAATCCGTCCCTGGAGGCTCCGGCCGCGGCTTCCATGCCGCGGACGGCCCTGGCCACGACCATCGGAACCCGGCGCCAACGGCGCTGGCCGTGGTCGCGTTGACGCCGTGTTTTACGCGAGGCGCCCCGGCCGGGTACAATGCCGCGCTTCCTTCAGCCCGGATCGCCCCATGCTGCGAATTCTCGAGGAAGCCCTCACCTTCGACGACGTCCTGCTCGTGCCGGCCTACTCGCAGGTCCTGCCGCAGGAGGTCAGTCTCGCGACGCAGCTCACGCGCACGATCCGCCTGAACCTGCCGGTCGTCTCGGCCGCCATGGACACCGTCACCGAGCACCGTCTCGCGATTTCGATCGCGCAGGAAGGCGGCATCGGCATCGTCCACAAGAACATGACCATCGCGGCGCAGGCGCGCGAGGTCGGACGCGTCAAGCGCTTCGAGAGCGGCATCATCCACGACCCGATCACGGTCGGCCCCGAGGCCACGATCCGCGACGTGCTCGAACTGACGCGGTCGAAGAACATCTCGGGCGTCCCCGTGGTGCGCGAGGGCAAGGCGGTCGGCATCGTCACGCACCGCGACCTGCGGTTCGAGACGCGCTACGACGCCCCGGTCTCCGAGGTCATGACGCCGCGCGATCGCCTGATCACGGTGCGCGAGAACTCGCCCAAGGAAGAAGTGCTCGCGTTGCTGCACAAGCACCGCATCGAGAAAGTGCTCGTGGTCGGCGACGACTTCCAGTTGAAGGGGATGATCACGGTCAAGGATTTCCAGAAGGCGACCGAGTTCCCGCGCGCGTGCAAGGACGAGCGGGGCGCGTTGCGCGTGGGCGCCGCAGTGGGCACCGGGGCCGACACGCTCGAGCGCGCGGCCGCGCTGCGCGAAAACGGCGTCGACGTGATCGTCGTCGACACGGCGCACGGCCACTCGCGTGGCGTGATCGAGACCGTCAAGCGCATCAAGTCGAGGTGGCCGGCCCAGCAGGTCGTTGCCGGCAACATCGTCACGGCCGACGCGGCGCTCGCGCTGGTCGACGCAGGCGCCGACGCGGTCAAGGTCGGCATCGGCCCGGGCTCGATCTGCACGACGCGCGTAGTGGCGGGGGTCGGCGTGCCGCAGATCAGCGCGGTCGCCAACGTTGCCGCCGCGCTCGCGCGGCACGGCGTCCCGCTGATCGCCGACGGGGGCATCCGTTTCTCGGGCGACATCGCCAAGGCGATCGTCGCCGGCGCGCACTGCGTGATGATGGGTGGTCTCTTCGCGGGTACCGAGGAATCGCCGGGCGAGGTCGAGCTCTACCAGGGCGCCTCGTACAAGTCCTATCGCGGCATGGGGTCGCTGGGCGCGATGGCACAATCGAACGGTTCGCGCGACCGCTATTTCCAGGATGCGTCGGCGGAGCTCGAGAAGCTCGTGCCGGAAGGCGTCGAGGGCCGCGTGCCGTACAAGGGCAGCATCGTCGCGATCCTGCACCAGCTCGCGGGCGGCCTGCGCGCCGCGATGGGTTACACGGGCAGCGCCGACATCGACGAGATGCGCACGCGACCGCAGTTCGTGCGCATCACCAACGCGGGCGTGCGCGAGAGCCACGTGCACGACGTGACCATCACCAAGGAAGCGCCGAATTACCGTGTCAGCTGAACCCGCCCGCGTGGTGCGCCCGCCGGACATTCATGCGCACCGCATCCTGATCCTCGATTTCGGCGCCCAGTACACGCAGCTGATCGCGCGTCGGGTTCGCGAGTCCGGCGTCTACTGCGAGATCCACCCCTGGGACATGAGCGACGCCGACGTCCGCGCCTTCGGCGCGCGCGGCGTGATCCTCTCGGGCGGGCCGGAGTCGGTCACGGCGGCGAGTCCACCGCGCGCGCCCGACGCCGTGTTCGAGCTCGGCGTGCCGGTGCTGGGCATCTGCTACGGCATGCAGACGATGGCCGCGCAGCTCGGCGGTCGGGTGCTCGGGTCCGACCACCGCGAGTTCGGTTACGCGACCGTCACGGTCACGTCGCCGTGCCGGCTGTTCGAGGAGCTTGCCGATCACCGCGACCCGCAGGGCCGACCGGTGCTCGACGTCTGGATGAGCCACGGCGACCGCGTCGAGCAGGTGCCGCCCGGTTTCGTGCCCGTGGGCGCCTCGGCGAACGCGCCGCTCGCCGCGATGGCCGACGAGTCGCGACATTACTACGCGGTGCAGTTCCACCCCGAAGTGACCCACACGCTGCAGGGCTCGCGCATGCTCGAGCGCTTCGTGCGCGAGATCTGCGCGTGCGAGGCGCGCTGGGAGCCGGGCAACATCATCGCCGATGCGATCGCGCGCGTGCGCGAGCAGGTGGGTCGCGACACGGTACTGCTCGGTCTCTCTGGCGGCGTCGATTCCTCCGTCGTCGCGACCTTGCTGCACCGCGCGATCGGCGACCAGCTCGTCTGCGTGTTCGTCGACCACGGCCTGCTGCGCGCGGGCGAGGGCGACCAGGTCATGCAGACGCTCGGCGAGCACATGGGCGTGCGCGTGATCCGCGTCGACGCGGAACAGCGCTTCCTCGACGCGTTGCGAGGCGAGACCGACCCCGAGCGCAAGCGCAAGATCATCGGGCGGCTGTTCGTCGAGGTGTTCGACGAGGAAGCGCACAGGCTCGAAGGCGTGCGCTGGCTCGCGCAGGGCACGATCTACCCGGACGTGATCGAGTCCGCCGGCGCCGGGACCGGCAAGGCGCACGTGATCAAGTCGCACCACAACGTCGGCGGGCTGCCGGAGCAGATGAAGCTCAAGCTCGTCGAGCCGTTGCGCGAACTGTTCAAGGACGAGGTGCGCAAGCTCGGGCTCGAGCTCGGCCTGCCGCGCTCGATGGTGTTCCGCCACCCGTTCCCGGGCCCGGGCCTCGGGGTGCGCATCCTCGGTGAGGTCACGCGGCAGTACGCCGATCTGCTGCGCAAGGCCGACAAGATCTTCATCGACGAGCTGAACGCACACGGCCTCTACGACCAGACGAGCCAGGCGTTTGCCGTGTTCCTGCCGGTGCGGTCGGTCGCGGTGATGGGCGACGGCCGTCGCTACGACTACGTGATCGCGTTGCGTGCAGTCGAAACCGTCGACTTCATGACGGCACGCTGGGCGCGGTTGCCGTACGAATTCCTCGACCTCTGCGCGCGTCGCATCATCAATGAAGTGGCGGGTATTTCGCGCGTCACGTACGACATCTCGGGCAAGCCGCCGGCGACGATCGAGTGGGAGTGAGGAGGGCCTCGCCCGTAGTCGGCACCGGCTTCATCGTCGCGATGCATTCGATCTTGCATTGGTGCGACCTGAAACGCAGCGTGTAGTTTCCGGGAAGACATGGGGCGATACGCGGTCGGCGGAAGCAACCACCCGC
>DASUYI010000532.1:0-3176 GCA_036377475.1 Steroidobacteraceae bacterium
CGCGGACGGTTTCACGCAGCTGGTCGGCCATCCGCAGCGCGTCCTCGAGCGAGCAGCTCTCGAGCAGCACGCCGAACTCGTCGCCGCCGAGGCGTGCCAGCGTGTCGCGCCAGCGGATCTTGGTCTTGAGCAGCGTGCCCACCTGCCCGAGCAGCGCGTCGCCCGCACTGTGGCCGCAGGTGTCGTTGATGATCTTGAACTGGTCCACGTCGAGGTGGCACAGCGCGTACGAGGTCTCTCGGGCCTTGGCGCTGCGCAGCGCGCGCTCGAGGCGCTGCTCGAACTCGCGCCGGTTCACGAGGCCGGTCAGGATGTCGTGGCTGGCGTGGTAGGAGAGCTTGCGGTTGAGCTCGCGGCTCTCGCTCACGTCGTGGAACACGAGCACGCCGCCGCAGACCGCGCCCGTGCCGTCGCGAATCGGCGAGGCGGTGCTCTCGATGTACATCTCGTTGCCGTCGCGCTTGATGAGCAGCGTCGGCCGCACCGACTTGAGCGCCCTTGCGCGGCGGATCGCGACCGACAGCGGGTTCTCGAGCGGCTCGCAGGTTTCCTCGTGGAACCCGCGGAAGATGTCGTCGATGTTGCGCCCCTGCGCTTCCTCGAACTTCCAGCCCGTGAGGTCCTCGGCGGTCGGGTTCAGGTACTCGACGACGAGGTGCCCGTCCGTCGTGATCACGCCGTCGCCGATCGACTGCAGCGTGATCTGCGCGCTCTCCTTCTCCTTGAACAGCGCGTCTTCGTAGAGCTTGCGCTCGGTGATGTCGAACTCGACGCCGACCAGTCGCCGCAGTCGCCCCGAGGCGTCGACGCGCGCCTTGGCGCGGCTCACGACCCAGCGCCACTCGCCCTTGACGTGACGCATGCGGTGCACGCTCTCGAACATCGGCGTCTTGCCCGCGATGTGGTCGCGGATCAGCGCCTGCACGCGCGCCATGTCGTCCGGGTGCACCAGGCGACGCCAGTCGGGCGAGACGTTGGGGTCGTGCTCGTCGTATCCGAGCATCGCCTTCCAGCGCGGCGAGAACCAGACCGAGTTGTTCTCGACGTCGAAATCCCAGAGTCCGTCGTTGGCCGACGGCAGCGACAGGGCATTGCGTTCCTCGAGCTTCGCGAGGTAGCGCTGCACCCGCAACCGCTCGAGCCCGGTCGCGAAGCTCGAGCCGACGAGCTTGAGCATCAGGTGCAGGTCGACGTTCCAGCCGTCCAGCCTCGGCTGTGCCGAGAACAGCGCCACGAAGCCACGGACGCGGTTGTTGAGCGAGAGGCCGCAGGCCAGCGCGCTGCGAATGCCCAGTTCGGCGAGCCGGCTCGCGTCGACCGCGTGGTCGCGCCGCGGCGCGCGCGTGTCGCGCAACTCCGCGAGCCGCAGGTGATCGAGCTTGCCGGCGAGCACCGGCAATTTGTCCGTCGCCTCGCCCTTCAGCACCTGCGGGTCGAACGGCGCGAGCAGTCCGGTGGCGCTGGCCACGCGCTCGATGACTTTCCGTTCCGGGTCGAGCAGGCCGATGCAGATCGCGTCGACGCCCGTGGAGTCGCGCAGCGCCTCGAGGTTGCGCTTGACGCAACTGTCCCCCGCCTCGCTCGTGAGGCCGACGAAATCGACCGCGACCTTCGTGACGAGGACGTCGAGACCGACGCTGGAATGGGCAGCACCCGGGCCGAAGACGAACTGGGTGGACAGGAAGTCGGCCGGCTCCTGCTGTATGTCATCACCACCGATCGGCGGGACTTCGGAGGACATCGCGCTATCCGGTCTCCCTGTTCTCGGCACGGCCGCGAGGCAATGCCGACGCACGCCGGCCCCCAATGTGATTTGACATAGCTCGGCGGACCGGGCCGTGCGCGCGTCGGATTCTGACAGAAAGGCCTGGGACTGCAAGCTAACGCGCTGAATTTATTGACGCATTCGACGGAATGTACAGGCGGGCTCGACGCAGGTCGCCACGCTCGATGCAGCTCGCGTCCGCGACGCCGCCGGTCACGAGATACCACCGCTGTCGGTTCGCGCGACCGATCTCGCGTGACTCCGCCGCCGCGAAGCACAGCGCGAGCGTCTTGCCGTCGACGAGCAACGCGCGGTCCGGCTTCGCGTCGAACCAGGCGGCGGCATCCGCCGCCTCCTGCTCTTTCTCGCGCCAGCGCGCGTGGCCGAAGTTGACGCTCGGACGCGGCAGCGCGAGCAGGTACTGTTCCTTGGCTCCCACGAGCCCCAGCTCGTCGATGCCGCGGGAGGCGTTCGCGACCGTCTGCATGAACGCACGGCCCGATCGGACGGCATCTATACGGGGATAGACGACGACGCCGATCGTCACGAGCACTGCCGCCAGCGCGGCCCCGTAGGCAAGCCACGCGTCGCGCACGCGAAACACGCCGAGCGCCGCGAGACTCGCGAGCGCGGCGACTCCGAGCGGCAACGCCGGCGCCAACCCGTAATCCTCGACCGCACGGGCCGTGGCCTCGGCCGCGAACGCGAAATAAAGTGCGCCGAGCGTGAGGATGGCGGCGAGGATCGCAGACAACGCGAACGCGAGCCGGCGCGTGGCGACCTTGCGCAGCAATTCGGGCAGCCATGGCGCAGCCGCCATCGCGAGCGCCGGCACCGCCGGCAGCACGTAGACGCCGCGCTTGCCCGAGCTCGCCGAAAAGAACAGCAGCACGAGCACGACCCACGCGAGCAGCACCGCGACGAACGTGTCCCTGGGTGCCGCGTCGCGGCCCAGCGCGCGCCGCCACCGCGGCCACAGCCACGGCACGAGCGCGACCAGCGGCAGCCACAGCAGCGGGATCACGTTGGTGAAGTAGTACCAGGGCGGCTCGTGGTGATGCCACGCCCCGGCATAGCGGGTCACGGTCTGCCGGAACAGGATCTCGTTGCGGTACGCGAGCAATTCACCGCCGGTCGAGGTGACGAGCATCATCGGCACGAACCAGATGCCGATGGCGCCGAGGAAGAACACCGGGCCGAGCCACCAGCGGTGATCGCGCGCGGCGACCGTGACGGGCCACCCGCGCGCGGCCAGGATGGCGAACGGCACCAGTGCCAGCAGCGGCAGGAAGCCGACGCCCTTCGTGATCACGCCGAACCCGGCGGCGGCCCAGCCGACGTAGAACCAGCCGAGCGACGGTCCGGCGAACAGGTGGCGCAGCAGCCCGTAGAGGCTCAACGTCGTGAAGAA
>DASUYI010000533.1:0-4390 GCA_036377475.1 Steroidobacteraceae bacterium
CCGCCGCCTCAAAGGTCGAGCTTGCCGCCGTATCCGGTCAATTCGAGGTAGCCACGGCCGAGCTCACCGCCGCTGGCGTCGTCGAGCAGTCGCACGGGCCCTTCCCAGTACAGCACGCCGGTCGACTCGCGCGTATCGAGCTCGGCATCGAGCATCAGCGGTTCGACCCGATACGTCGTCGCGCCGACGCGCAGGCGCCACCGCACCGGGTACTCGATGCCGGTGCGCGGCGAACGCCAGGTGTCGAGCACCGTCCAGATGACGTCTTCGCGCTCGAAGGTCTGCACCGTGTCCGGTGCCACTTCTCGCGGCGAGGTGGGCGAGTTCGGCCGCCGGTCGGACGAGGACGGCTCGACCGCGCGTGACGGCGTCCTGAGCGTCGCCGACGCCCAGCGTGTCCCGCCCTGCTTGTCGCGCATCTGGAACGCCATCAGCGCGCCCCGCCCGTGCAGGTTGATCCCGAGCCAGTCCCAGCCGAGCGCGCGCTCGTCGACGTAATCGCTCGACCATTCGTGATCGAACCACGCCTGCCCGGTGACCGCGCGCGACGTGCCGTCGACCTCGATCGTGCCGCTCACGCGCAACTGCGGCAGGCTGTAGTAATGGCTCGCCGCGCGCGGGTCGGGCCCCTTGCGGCTGAACCCGCGGTCACCCTGCAGCATCGGTGGCTGCGTCGCCTGCAGCGTCAGGTCGAACTGGAAATCCTCGCCGCGCACGACCGTGCGATAGCGACCGTCGCCCACGTCGCGAATCGTCCAGTCGTCGAGCCGGACGTCGACCGCGCCCTCCCGCGCGTACGCCAGGTCGAACACGGCGCGCGCCGAGCGTTGCGCGTGGCGCAGCTTGCGTTCGACCGGATCGGCCAGCGCCGCGTGCGCGAACAGGACCTGGCGCGGCGCGAACGCACTCGGATTGTCCTCGCCGAGCCCGGTCCGCACGCGGAAGAACGTGACCTGGAAGCCGCGGGAGCCACTGCTCGCATTGGCAACGTCGTCCAGCCACCCGGTCACGTACCACCACTCGAGCTTGAAGGCCGGATGACTGCCCTCGTCGCGCGGGAAGACGAGTTCGGTCCCGCGCTGCACCGGTGGATAGACGACCTGCGCCTCGAGCGGTGCGACCGCGAGCACGCAGCACAGCGCCAGCACGCGCCGGCCCCCCGCCCGCATCACCAGTCCTCCTTGACCGCGCGCACGACGTCGTCCCCCATCGCACGTCGTCCGCTGAATGCCGCGGTGCCGGCCGCGGCCGCGACCAGGACCATGCTCAACGCCGCGAGCCCGATCCAGGGCACGTGCAGGTCCATGGTCCAGTGGAACGATTGACGATTCACGACGAAGATCAGGACCAGGCTGATCACGCCGCCGACGACGAGACCGGCCGCGACGCCGATCGCGCCGAGCGCCGCACCCTCGAAGGCGAGCATGCGCCCGACCTCGGCGCGCGTGACGCCGAGGTGGCGCAACATGCCGAACTCGCCGCGCCGCGCGAGCACCTGGGAACTCGTGCTCGCGCTGATCCCGAACAGGCCGATCAGCACCGCGACCGCTTCGAGCATGTAGGTGACGGCGAACGTGCGGTCGAACAGCGCGAGCGATCTCTCGCGGATCACGCCCGGCAAGGCGATGTCGTAGTCGCCGCTGCGCTCGAGCGTGTCGCGCAGCAACGCGCCAAGGCGCTCCGGCTCGACGCCATTGCGCAACCACAGTGCCGCGGTCGTGGCGTTGCGATCGTGCGTGAGCGCGACGAACGTCGCGCGGTCGAGCACGACGGCGCCGCCAGGGCGCTCGTAGTCGCGCCAGATGCCCCGCTCGCTCGCGCGCACCGTGCGTCCGCCGAGCGGCAAGTCGAACACGTGTCCGACGTCGAACCCGCGCAGGTCGAGCGCGGCCTCCGAGACCCAGACCGGGACCGTGCCGGCCGGCGCGGGGCGAACGTCGACGCGACGGATCGGCAGGACCCGATTCGCCGTCGCTTCCTCGATCGGTCGCGCGATGATCGTGAGCGGCATGCGTTGCCCCGCCAGCACCGTGTCGACGAAACGCACGAAGTGCACGCGCGCCACGCCGTCGAGCGCCTCGATTCGCGCCTGCGCGTCGGCATCGAGGTACGCGCCCGGCGCGGCGCTGCCGGCACGCACGTAGAGGTCGGCGGGCAGGATGCGCGCCATCCACGCCTCGAGCGACATGCGGAACGAGAACACCATGATCGCCATGGCGACCATCAGGCTGAAGGCCACGAGCACCGCGGCGATGCTGACGGTCGCGCGCCGCGCGGTGCCGCGCAATTGCGCGACGGCGACCTGGCGCCATGCGGGACCGTCGGGTCGCAGCACGCGCGTGAACACGACCGCGGCGAGGCTCGGCGTCAACAACACCGCGCCGAGCAGCAGGCACGCGATGGACGCGTAGCCCGGCAGCGCGACACCGTCGATGGCCGGCAAGCCGAGCGCGACCAGCGCCGCGGCGAACAGCCCGAGCGCAATCCAGCCGTGACGCCGCGCGGCGACCGGCGCCTCGTCGCCCGCCTTGAGTGCGGCGGCCGCGGGCACCGACGCCGCCTCGCGCGCCGGCCCGTACGTGGCGACCAGCGCCGCCGCGACCCCCAGCAGGTAGAAGACGGCGTATTCGCCGGCGCGCACGTCGAGCCGCGGTGCGACGCCGCGGAAATACCCGGCGCCCAGGTCGGCGCCGAACGCGGCGAGCCCCGCGCGTGCGGTCAGCACCCCGAGCACGACGCCGAGCGCCGCGCCGAGCAGGCCGACGAGCGCACCGGCGAGCAGCGACGCGCCGAGTTGCTCACGCACCGTCATGCCCATCGCGTGCAGGAAGGCGATTTCGCGGCGGCGGCGCGCGACGGCGAGCGACTGGGTCGCGAAGACGAGGAACGCACCCGTGAAGAGCGCGACGAGCGCGAGCGCGGTCAGGTTCGAACGATAGGCGCGCGTGAGCCGCACGGCATCGTTGGTCGCCTCGCCGGGCGTGACCACCTGCGCACCGGGAGGCAACAGGCGTGCGATTGAGTCGCGCACGGCCGAGCGGTCGGCGCGCGGTGCGAGTCGCACGTCGAGACGGTCGAGTCGGCCGAGGCGCCGCAACCGCCATTGCGCCGCCCCGATGTCGAGCAGGCCGACGGCCTGTCGGTACGCTCCGGGCGGCAGGATGCCCGCGACTTCGAAGCCGACGCGGTCGAGTGCGACCTGCACGTCGAGCGTGTCCCCGGGCTCGAGGTCCAGCGCCTGCGCTGCCGCGGGACTCAGCCAGACCGCGTCCGGCGCGAGCAAGCCCTGCCCTTCGCGATCCGCGGGCCGACCCGCTGCCGCCAGCGCCGGTTGCAGGCGCCACGCCGTGAACGGATCGATGCCGATCAGCTTGAGGCTGCCTTCGCGCCCGGGCAGGCGCACCTGCAACTCGACCACCGGACTCGCGACGGCGACGCCCGGAAGCCGTGCGATCCGCGGATACAGGGACTCGTCGAATCCGGCGCCCGGCGCCTGCACCGCCAGATCGGCGAGCCCGAACAGCGACCGCGATGCGCCCTGCACCTCGTCGGCAGCGACGCGATTGATCAGGTACACGGAAAAGCCGAGTGCGACGCCGAGCGCGATCGCGAGCACGGCGAGCAGCGTCCGCGCCGGCGCCTGGCGCAAAGGGCCGACGACGGCCGCCTGCAACAACGCGAGTCGCGCCCGCCACGCCATTCGACGAGTCTCGAAAGTCGCGGCGCCCGCGCTCACGTGCGCACCGCGAGTCCGGTCCGCGTCAGCTCGTAGACTCGATCGGTCGAGGCCGCGGCCGTTGCCGAGTGCGTGACGAGAATGCCCGCAGCTTCGTCGCGCTTGATCTGCGCACGCAGCAGCCCGAGGATCGTCGCCGCGTTGTCCGGGTCGAGGTTGCCCGTGGGCTCATCCGCGAGCACCAGCGCCGGCCGGTGCGCGAGCGCGCGCGCGACGGCGACACGCTGCATTTCCCCGCCCGAGAGTTCGCGCGGCAGGCTGCCCGACCGATCCCCGAGCCCGACGGCCTCGAGCAGGTCGTGCACGCGACGATCGACGTCCGCCCCTGCCCGGCCGTTCAGCGCGAGCGGCAGGGCGATGTTGCGCGCGACGCTCAGGTGCGGCAGCAGGTGGAACGCCTGGAACACGAAACCCATGCGTGACCGGCGGACGCGCGTGCGTGCGTCGTCGTCGAGTTGCGCGAGGTCCGTCGAATCGAGCCGCAACTCGCCGGTGTCCGGCACGTCGAGCCCGGCCACGAGGTTCAGCAGCGTGGATTTGCCGACACCCGACTCGCCGACGATCGCGACGTATTCGCCGCGGCGGACCGTGAGCGACACGGCGTCGAGGATCCGGCGACCGCCGTACGCCTTGGAGATGTTGCGTAGCTCGAGC
>DASUYI010000534.1:0-2094 GCA_036377475.1 Steroidobacteraceae bacterium
ACGGAACATTAGACGGCTGGGCCACGCTGGCTGTTGGCCCCGAAGCGATTCCGGCATGCTTGGAACGCCGCGCCGACTCCTGCCGGATCGGGCCGCACGCGACGGTCGTCTTTCTGCCGCACCGTCGAGGCGGCGGGTATAAGATCGTGGAGTAGGCCCGCACAGTTATTGTCCAATGACCGAGCCATTCGGTGTTGTGAGCCTTGCCCGTCGTGTCGCCCGACTTCGTCCCTCCGTCGCTGCCCCATTCGCGTTTCTGTTCGTTATTGGTAGCCCGCTCACACTTTCCGCCCAGCTGGTGAGGCTCGAAGAGGCGAAGAGCATCCAAACCTGCCCCGAACTGGGCTGCACGCCCACGACGAATCTGTTGAGTCTCGGCTACGACCCCGCCAACCAGCTCTTTCTGGTCTTGAGCACCGGCGGCCCACAGCCGGATCCAACCGTGAGCGCCCGATTCGTCTACGCCTACGGAACGGTGGCCTCAGAAGCGGGCTCTTGGGGTCCGCAGGTCGGCGGGTTTCGTCTGGCCTATAGCGCCGATGTGAGCAATGGCGCCGACGGATTCGGCGGGTTCCTGGTCGGCGACGCCACCGGGCGGCTGAGGATCGTCGCACATCCGACTGGGTTGCTGACGGACGTTTCACTCGGTTCAGTTGGATCTGTGGACGTCGCTTACTCACCAGTGTCGCGCGAGTTCCTCGTCGTTTCGTGGTCCATCTACCCCGGTTCCCCGCTGCGGGCATGGCGCGTGGGACTGGACGGGCAGCCGATCGGCCCCAGCGTGGACCTCGGGTCGCTGGCGCCCAGTTACTACGCCCGCGTCGTATGGAACCCCGTGTCGCATGAGTTCGGGATCGCGTACGTCCAGTTGGGGCCACAGCAACTTGTTCTGGGCTTCGCGCGCGTCAGCGTCACGGGAGCGGTGATCTCGACCCGATCCGTGGCCGGTGACACAACGGCGCCGGTCCTTGCAGTCAACGAGGCGACGGGACACTACGTAATGGCGTGGGGAGACGCACCTCTTTTCTCCCAGGGAATCATGGGGGCCGAGATCGACGCGACGGGCAGCGTCATAGCGAGTGGTGTGATCTCCGACAAGTTCTCCTTGGACTCGAACCATCCAGTGGACCTGGCCTATAACCCGATCAGCGGCACGTTCCTGCTGACGGGCTCTGTCGGGCCCGACTTCCGTGCTGCCGCGATCGAATTGAACGGCCGCGGCGCGCCGCATTCAACGCTCGCTTACGTGACGCCGGGTGCTTTGCAGATCGCCACCTCCCCGCTCGTGACGAGCCGGACGGAAGTCGGGGCATGGCTCCTTGCGGGCCCATCGACCGCGCTTTACGAGCCGCCGGTTTCCCAGATGGTGGGCACCTCCACCAGGGGTGGCGGGTCGGCCTGGCCACTCGGTGTCCCGTGCAGGTCGCCGGATCCCTACGAGACGCTGGGCGGCGGCCAGTGCGTCAATGGCGAGTGGCTACCGATCGAGACCCTTCCGTTGTCTCCCTCTCCACCCATGCCGGGCGGTTGCGCGTCGCCGGATCCTGATCTCGACGGCGACGGCCACGCGGATCTGCTCTGGCGCAATACCGCGACCGGCGACGTGTCGGTGTGGCTGATGAACGGCACGGCGATCGACCAGGCGGATGTCGTGTGGACCGGCGTGTCCCTGGAATGGCAGATCGTCGCAACGCGCGACCTCGACGGCGATTGCCGGTCGGATCTGCTCTGGCGTCATTCAACGACCGGCGATGTGTCCGTCTGGCTGATGAACGGCACGGCGATCAAGCAAGCGGCTATCTGGTGGCCCGGCGTACCCCTCGCGTGGCAAGTCGTCGCCGTGCGCGACCTCGACGGCGATGGCAAACCAGATCTGCTCTGGCGCAATACAGTAACCGGCGACGTGTCCGTGTGGCTGCTGGACGGCACCGCGATCAACCAGAAGGTCGTCTCGTGGGCGGCAGTGCCGCTCGAATGGCAGATCGCTGATGTCGGCGATCACGATGGCGAGAGCCACGCGGATGTCATATGGCGCAACACGCAGACCGGCGACGTGTCCGTCTGGCTGATGAACGGCACGGCGATTACTCAAGC
>DASUYI010000535.1:0-6141 GCA_036377475.1 Steroidobacteraceae bacterium
TGTCCTCCGAGAATGGCGCGGCGCCTTACGGCGCCGCGATCATGGGTCGCCGAAGTTTCGTCAGAGCTGGCCGAGCACGTGATCGGCGCTCGAGACCCGGAACTCGCCGGGCTCCTCGACCAGCACCTGCTTCGCGACGCCGTCTTCCACGACGACCGCGAACCGCTTGCCGCGCATGCCCATGCCGAAGCCCTTGGCGTCGAGTTCGAGCCCGAGCGCCTTGGCGTACTCGCCGTTGCCGTCCGCGAGCATCAGCACCTTGTCCTCGACGTTCGAGTGCTTGCCCCACGCGTTCATCACGAACACGTCGTTGACGGCCATGCAGGCGACGGTGTCGATGCCTTTCGACTTGAGGTCGCCGGCCTTTTCGACGAAGCCGGGCAGGTGCTTGGCGTCGCACGTCGGCGTGAATGCGCCAGGAACGGAGAACAGCACGACCTTCTTGCCGGCGAACAGCTGGTCGGTCGTGAGATTCTGCGGTCCGTCCTTGGTCATGGTCTTGAACGTGCCGGCGGGCATCTTGTCGCCCACTTTGATGGTCATGGTCGGATCCTCCATGGATCGGTGAAAGGTAACGAACGGGTATCCGGCAATCTTAACAGCACGCTCCGGCACGCGCGGCGCGGAGCCAGCCCGTGCGCGGAAGCCCACCGACGCGGCGTGTCTTCCGCTTCGCATCGAGGGGCCGCGTGCGTAACATACGGCCCTTCTGCCGCGTTCGCTTCGCTCTGGAGAGGTCGACCCATGACGGGTTTGTCGTTGCGGGATCAGTTGCTGCAGGCCGGACTCGTGACCGAAAAGCAGGTCAAGCAGGCTGAACAGCACAAGCAGCGCGAGAAATTCAATGACCGCCGCCAGGTCAGCAAGAAGGACCGCGAGCAGCGCGAGGCACAGCGTCTCGCCGAACTGCAGCGGGTCGCGGCCGCCAAGGCGGCGAAGGACGCGGAGCTCAACCGCAAGCGCGAGGAGAAAGCCGCGGCCAAGGCACGCTGGGCCGAGATCCGCCAGCTGGTCGAGCAGCACCGGATCGCGAAGCCCGAGAGCGACGACTATTACAACTTCGTGATCAACAACAAGGTCGGCCGGGTCGCGGTCGACGGAGCACTGCGCGGGCGCATCGTGGGCGGCGAGATCGGCATCGTGCGTTGCGACGGACGCTACGAGCTGCTGCCCGCCGAGGTCGTCGATCGGATCAAGGAGCGTGAACCCCGCGCCGTCGTGCCGCCCCCCGCCGAGCAGCCGACCACCCCGGTCGACGACGCCTACAAGGATTTCGTCGTTCCCGACGACCTGACCTGGTGACGGCGGAAAATACGGTCAGGCCGCCACGGACCCTTTGACGAAGCGAGGCGCCGAGCGCAGACGCTCGTCGAGCGTGAGCAGCAAGCCCTCGGTGGTCGCCCAGTCGATGCAGGCGTCGGTCACCGAGACGCCGTACTGCAGTTGCGCGCGATCCGCGCAGAGCGGCTGGCTGCCCCAGTGCAGGTTGCTCTCGAGCATGAACCCGACGAGCGAGCGGTTGCCCTCCAGGATCTGGTTGCCGAGGTTCTCGGCGACCAGCGGCTGCAGGCCCGGATCCTTGTTCGAGTTGCCGTGGCTGCAGTCGACGACCACGTTCGCAGGAAGCCCGGCTTTCTCGAGCTCGCGCTCGCACAGCGCGAGGCTCACGGAATCGTAGTTGGTGCGCGCGCCGCCACCGCGCAGGACGATGTGGCCGTAGCGATTGCCGCGCGTGCGGAACACGGCCGACTGGCCCGCCTGCGTGATGCCGAGGAAGTGATGCGGGTGCCGCACGGACTGCAACGCGTTGATCGCGACCGTGAGTGAACCGTCGGTGCCGTTCTTGAACCCGACCGGCGTCGACAATCCGCTCGCCATCTCGCGATGGGTCTGCGACTCGGTGGTCCGCGCGCCGATCGCCGTCCAGGTGATCAGCTCGGAAATGTACTGCGGCATGATCGGGTCGAGCGCCTCGGTGGCGGCCGGCACGCCGAAATCGGCGAGGTCCAGCAGCAACTCGCGCGCGGTGCGAATGCCCTTCTCGATGTGGAAGGAATCGTCCATGTCGGGGTCGTTGATGAGCCCCTTCCAGCCGACCGTGGTGCGGGGCTTTTCGAAGTACACGCGCATGATCAGCAGCATCGTCCGCTCGACCCGCTGGGCGAGCGCGCGCAGCCGCTGTGCGTAGTCGCGCGCCGCGGCCGGATCGTGGATCGAGCAAGGACCGACGACGACGAACAGGCGCGGATCCTCGCGGTCGAGGATGCGGCGGACGGCGTGACGACTCCGGTACACGAACTCTTCGGCGGTCGCGGGCATCGGCAGGTCGCGCTTGATGTCCTCGGGCGTGGGCAGCAGCTCGCTCGAGACGACGTTGATGTCGAAGAGTCTTTCGGTCATGGCGGGTCCGGTCGGGCAGCAAGAGTCTGCAACCGATTGATTCTACACGGATCAGATCGACGTGCGGACGTTCCAGAGCTCAGGGAAGAAGCGCAGCTCGAGCGCGCGCGCGAGGTAAGACACGCCGCTGGTGCCACCGGTGCCGCGCTTGTAGCCAATGATGCGCTCGACGGTCTTCAGGTGCGCGAACCGCCAGAGCTGGAAGCGCTGGTCGAGGTCCACCAGCTTCTCCGCGAGTTCGTAAAGGTCCCAGTGCTGCTCGACGTTGCGATACACGTCCAGCCACGCGGCCGTGACCTGCTCACTCTCGACGTACGGCACGCTCCAGTCGCGCTCGAGGTATTCCGCGGGAACGGCGAATCCACGCCGCGCGAGCAGCCGCAGGCTCTCGTCGTAGAGACTCGGGCTCAGCAGCGCCGCCTTGAGCTGGTCGTAGAGTTCCGGCGCGTGCCGGTGCACCTCGATCATCGCGGGGTTCTTGTTGCCGATGATGTATTCGAGCGTGCGGTACTGGTAGCTCTGGAATCCCGACGACTTGCCGAGCGACTCGCGAAACGCCGAATAGTCGGCCGGGGTCATCGTGCTCAGCACGTCCCAGGACTGCGCGAGCTGGATCTGCACGCGAGAGACGCGCGCGAGCATCTTGAACGCCGGGCCGAGGTCGTCCTGCCGGACCTGCTCGATCGCCGCGCGGAGCTCGTGGATGCAGAGCTTCATCCAGAGTTCCGACGCCTGGTGCATGACGATGAAGAGCATCTCGTCGTGGTGCGTCGAGAGCGGCGACTGCGCACCGAGCAGCTTGTCGAGCTGCAGGTACTGGCCATAACTCAGCGACTCGCCGAGATCCCAGTGGATGTCCTCGCCTTCCACGGTCGACCCGGGCGCGGGCTTGCGTGGGCCGGTCTTGTCGCCACCCGACGTGCTCATGCGAACACCCACGCCGGCACATTGCGCCAGCCCTGCAGCAGCTCGACGTCGAGCGGCTTCCAGCCGGGTTCGAACGAGGCGACCAGCGACCAGAATCGCTTCGAGTGGTTCATGTGGCGACGATGGCACAGCTCGTGGATCATCAGGTAGCGGACGACGGCCGGCCGCTGGAACATCAGGCACACGTTGAGGCTGATCGTGCCCTGGTTCGAGCAGCTGCCCCAGCGCGTGCGCTGTCGTCGCACGCTCACCCGCGCGAAGTCGATGTCGAGTTCGCGCGAGAGCGGCTCGAGTCGCGCGCGCAGTTCGTGCGTCGCCAGCTGCGCGAGCCAGGGGACGAGCGCATGGCTCGCGTGGCGATCGGTGAGGCTCGGCGTGTGCACGCGCAGCCGGTCGTGCCCGGTTTGCTCGGCCCGGACGCGACGACCCAGCACGTAGTCGACCTGCCACGCACGTCCGAGCAGTTCCATTTCGATCCTGGTCGGTTGGCGGTCGGCGGCCTTCGGCGCCAGCCGCAGCAGTTCCCGCGATCGTCGCTCGGCCCACTCGCGGTGACGGGCGACGAAGCGTTCGATCGCCGGGACGCCCGCGCCCGGCGGCACGACCACCTCGACGCGCCCGCCCGGGAACACGCGCATCGACATGCGGCGTGCACGACGGCTGATGCGCACGTTCCAAGCCGTGCCGACCTCGCGGTCGGACCACAGCGACAACTGCATCGGGTGACTCGTGTCCGGCGCCGCGCCGGCCCTGCCCCGCCCCAGGCTTCCCATCAGGAACCTCCGGTTCGCTCCCACATGAGACGCGTTACGCGCGCGACGGCGCGCCACGAGGCGCGAGCCGCAGCCACATAGCTTGGTCGATGGGCAAGGCGAGTAACGACGTGGTGCGTCGTCTCGCACGTAACCCCTGAGGGGACCGGACGATTTTCGCCGCAGGCATCGTCGCTTCGTCGGTCGTGGATCGACATCCACTCGGTCCTCGCTTCGCGCCCGCGACGAAAATCGCACACGGTCGCGCCCATGTGGGAGTGAGCCGGAGGTTCCTCACAGTTCCCTCAGCCCGGCCGTGACCGGCATCCGTGCGGCCCGCACTCCGGGCAGCAGGCCGCCTACGAGCCCGAGTATGAGTGAATAGCCGAGGCCGGTCACCAGCAGCTGCGGCGTCACCGTGAACGCAAACGTGAGCTGGCTGAAGCTGCCCCAGTTCAGCGTCGAGGCCTGGTAGCCGTTCAGCACCACGTATACGAGCAGGCCGCCGATCACACCGCCCAGCAGGCCGAGCACCGCCGCCTCGAGCAGCACCGACGTGACGACGGGGGCCGCACCGAAGCCGAGCGCGCGCAGCGTGGCGATCTCGCGCGTGCGCGACGAGACCGCCGAGTACATCGTGTTGAGCGCGGCGAAAACCGCGCCGACGCCCATCAGCACCGCGAGCGTGGTGCCGACGTACTTGATCAATGCGAGCAGGATCCGCGACTGGTCCGCGTAGAACGCCCGCTCGCTGCGCACCGTGACGTTGACTCGGGGATCGTGTTCGAGGTTCGCCTTGACCCGCGCGATCGCACCGGCCGATTCCAGTTGCGCGCGTACGATCTGCACCGTGTTGCCGCGACGGTAGACGCCGCGCAGCACCACGGCATCGGTCCAGACTTCCGATTCCGACACGCTGCCGCCGGCCTCGAACACGCCCACCACGCGCCAGGTCTGCGAGCCCCACTTCACCTCGCGCCCGAGGTCGACGTTGCCGAACTGCGCGAACACGCCGCGTCCGACGATGACCTCGTCGCGCCCCCGGGCGAACATCCGTCCGGCGACGAGCCTGAATCCCGGGCGCAGGTCCATCGCGCGTTCCCCGACGCCGCGGAACGGTACGTTGGCGGCGGTGCCCGTGCTGCGCATCGGCAGGTCCACGATCGTGTAGAGCTCGCCGGACACGATCGGTCCGCGCGCGTCGCGCGCGATGCCGGGCGCGAGCGCCACGACGTTGAATTCCTCGCGGGTGATCGAGCTGGAGAGTTCGTCGGTGGACCCGCCGCGCAGGACCATCGCGACGTCCTCGCGCCCCGAGAGGTCGAGCGCGGCGCGGAAGCCCTCGCCCATCGACAGCAGCGACACGAGCACCGCGACGACCCCGCCAATGCCGACGACGGCCACGAGCGACGTGCCGAGCCGGGATGGCAGGTTGCGCAGGTTCATGCCCGTCACGGCCACGAACTGGTTGAGGGCGGCGACGATCTTCACGGCGACGACCTATTCCTGGCGCAGTGC
Source organism: Steroidobacteraceae bacterium (assembly GCA_036377475.1). Taxonomy (GTDB): domain Bacteria; phylum Pseudomonadota; class Gammaproteobacteria; order Steroidobacterales; family Steroidobacteraceae; genus RPQJ01. Next base: position 5,598 of record DASUYI010000535.1, read on the forward strand.
ATCGACGATGCGCAGCCGCATCGCCTGCCACGCGGGGGCAGCGCCCGCGATCACGCCGAGCGCGGCCATGATGCCGAACGCCTGTACGAACGCGGACCCGGGCACGCGGAACCCGGGCAGGTACTGGTCGAGCACCGGCTCGAACTGGATTCCGAGCCACCAGGCGAGCAGCATGCCCGTGAGTCCGCCCAGTGTCGTGACGAGCACCGCTTCGGCGAGCACTAGCCCGAGCACGCCGCGATTGCTGAACCCGAGCGTCTTCAGCACGCCGAGTTCGTTGGTGCGCTCGCGCACCGACTGCGCCATCGTGTTGGCCGTGACCAGCAGCATCGTGAAGAACACGGCGCCGACGATCGCCGAGAGGATCGCGCCGATGTTGCCGATCTGATTGACGAACGACTGCGCCATCGCCCGCTCGGACGAGGTCTTGGTTTCGGCCGGCGAGTTCGCGAACATCGCGTCGATCTGGCGCGCGATCGACTGCGCGTGATCGACGTCGTCGACGCGGATCACGTACCAGCCGATCAGTCCCTTGGCCTGCTGC
>DASUYI010000536.1:0-4761 GCA_036377475.1 Steroidobacteraceae bacterium
TGGCTGTGGTTCTCGGCCCGGCGCCAGCGGCTCGCGCGCAGGCGCCAGGCGCAGGCCCGCGCGGTGCAGAACCCGGCCCGGGGTTGAGCGGCTCTAGCGCTTGCGCAACAGGCGCGACTTCTCGCGCTGCCAGTCGCGGTCCTTCTCGGTGTGGCGCTTGTCGTGCGCCTGCTTGCCCTTCGCCAGGCCGATGGCGAGCTTGACCTTGCCGTGTTTCCAGTACAATTCGAGCGGTACGACCGTGTGGCCCTTGCGCTCGACGGCGCCGACGAGACGGTCGAGTTCGCGTCGGTGCAGCAGCAGCTTTCGCGTGCGCGTCGGGTCGGCCACGATGTGCGTCGACACGGTGCGCAGCGGCGTGACGTGCGCGCCGATCAGGAAAGCCTCGCCGTCCTTGATCAGCACGTAGCCTTCGGTGATCTGGGCCTTGCCGGCGCGCAGGCTCTTGACTTCCCAGCCCTGCAGCGCGAGCCCGGCCTCGAGCTTCTCCTCGATGAAGTAATCGAAACGCGCACGCTTGTTCTGCGCGATCGAGGATTTCGGGGCGGACTGGGCGTCCTTCGGCTTGCTTGCGCTGTTCATCTCGTCGAACCCGGCGGGTCGCGCATTCTAGCTGCCCCGCTTACACTGCGCGCGTCCCGAACGGCCCGCCCGCGAAATGTCCATCCACGAAGTCAAGCGCACCGCACTCGTCACCTACAACTCCGAACAGATGTTCGATCTCGTCGTCGACGTCGAGCGCTATTGCGAGTTCCTGCCCTGGGTCAAGGGCGCTCACGTGCACGAGAAGACCGAACGGGACCTGCGGGCCACGATCACCATGGAACGCGCCGGCGTGAAACAGAGCTTCACGACGCACAACGAAATGGATCGACCGGACTGGATGTCGCTCAAGCTCGTCCAGGGCCCCTTCAAGACGCTCGATGGATTGTGGACCTTCACGCCGATCGGTACGGCGGGCACCAAGGTCGTCCTCGACATGAAGTTCGAGTTCGGCAATCCGATCGCCTCGCTGCTGTTCGGCAAGGCGTTCGAGCAGAGCGTGGGCGAGCTGATCGATGCGTTCGTCGCGCGGGCGAAGACCACGTATGGGGACCGCTGACGAGGAATCGCCGGACGCCCTTTCGCGGGCGGGCGTCCCGACGCACGGGCCGGAGCACGTCGAGGTCGTCTACGCGTTGCCGGACCGCCAGCGCGTGGTCACGCTCGATTTCCCGGTCGAAGGGCTTACCGCGGCGCAGGCGGTCGAGCGCTCGGGCTTGCTGCTGGAATTTCCGCAGATCGCGGATCATCCACTCGTGCTCGGCATCTACGGCACCGTCTGCGCCCCGGAACACGCGTTGCGCGCCGGCGATCGAGTGGAGATTCTTCGGCCGTTGCGGCACGACCCGCGGGAAGCCCGGCGCGAGCGCGCAGCCGCGTCGAGCCCACGCAGGACTCGTCGCCGCTGATCAGTCGTTGCCGCCGGGCCGGCGTGCGTCCGGTTGCGGCTGGCTGATCGACGGCAGCGGCGGCGGCTCGCGCGTCGGCTCCGCGGTCGCCTGGTTCTTTTTCCGCTTCGGGTCGTTCATGCCGTCGGGGAGGTCGAGCTTCTCGACCTTGCTCACCTTGTCGCCGTCGAAGTGCACGACGAAATGCGAGCGGTCGATCCTCGATTCGCGGCCGCGGCGGAACGTGTAGATGTAGTCCCACCGCTGCGGGTTGAAAGGGTCCGCAAGCATCGGCGTGCCGAGCAGGTAACGGACCTGGCTGCGGGTCATGCCGGTTTCCACTTTCTCGACGTCCTCGACTTCGAGCAGGTTGCCCTGCTGGATGTTGGGTCGGTATACGCAACCGCCCGTTGCGGGAATGATGCCGAGGAGCGAGGTCAAAACGAGGGCGGCACGCGCGAACGTGTTGATTCTGGGTCGATTCATGCTGTCTGGAGTTACCGGGGCCGGCCGGTGATAATGCGTCGCGATCATACCCCAACCGCGCGAGAGCGCGGCATTCTGGCCACAAGGTGCACACCGTGGAACCGTCGCAACTGCGTCGCGCTGGGCTGAAGATCACCGCGCCACGCCTCAAGATCCTCGAGATCCTGGCCAGCGCGACCGTCCGCCACATGAGCGCGGAGGACGTGTACCGCAGGCTGCTCGAACTCAACGAGGACATCGGCCTCGCCACGGTGTATCGCGTCTTGACGCAGTTCGAATCGGCCGGGCTCGTGACGCGTCACCACTTCGAGGGTGGGACCGCCGTGTTCGAGCTCAACGAGGGGACGCACCACGACCACATCGTGTGCGTCGACTGTGGGCACGTCGAGGAGTTCTCGGACGAAGACATCGAGCAGCGACAGCGCTCGATCGCGGACCGCCTCGGCTTCGAGATCACCGACCATTCGCTGACCCTGCACGGCCATTGCGTGCGCGAGAACTGCCCTTACCGGCCGAAGCGGCCTTGACCGGCTTGGACGCGGGCGGTCGCCGCCGTCCGGATTCCAGCATCTCTCTTGCGTGTTCGCGCGTGCGCGCCGTGATCTGCGCGCCGCCGAGCATGCGCGCCAGTTCCTCGACGCGCGCCGCCTCCTCGAGTGCCTCGATGCGCGTGCGCGTCGTGCCGTCGACGACGTGCTTGGACACGCGCAGCTGGTGGTCCGCTTGCGAGGCCACCTGCGGCAGGTGGGTCACGCACAGCACCTGGCCGTGCGAGGCGAGCGCACGCAACTGCTGCCCGACCATTTCGGCGACCGCGCCACCGACGCCGGCATCGACCTCGTCGAAGACGAGGCAGGGCAGGTGTGCGGCTTCGACCGCCGCGACCTGCAGCGCGAGGCTGATGCGCGAAAGTTCACCGCCGGAGGCGACCTTCGCGAGCGGTCGCGGCGGCTGCCCGGGGTTGGCGCTCACGAGAAATTCCACGTCGTCGTTGCCCGTGACCGAGAACTGCGGCGGCTCGTGCGGCTCGACGCGCGTCGCGAACACGCCGCCCGGCATGCCGAGCGCCTGCATGAAGGCGGTCACGCTGGCGTCGAGCGCTTGCGCCGCGGCGCGACGCGCGGCCGTCAATACGCCGGCGGCCTGCAGATAGCGCCCGCGCGCGGCGGCGAGCTTCCGCTGCAACTCGTCCGCGGTCGATGCGCCCGCATCGAGCTCGTCCAGTTCGGCCTCCAGTCGCGCCCGCACGGCGGGCAGTTCGCGCGGTTCCACCCGATGCTTGCGCGCGACCGCCTCGAGCGCCGCGAGGCGCGACTCGACCCATTCCTGCCGCACGGGATCGGCCTCGAGCGAGTCGACGTAGCGGCGGAGCGACCCGAGCGCCTCGCGCGCGGCGATCGAGGCTTCCTCGAGCTGCGCTGCGGCGGGCGCGAGCGCGCCGTCGAGCGGCACCAGCGTGCGCAGCACGGACTGCGAGCGCGCCAGCGCGGCGGTGACGCCGCCGTCGTCGCCGGCCAGCAGCGTCTCGACCTGCGCCGTGCCTTCCGCCAGGCGCCCGAGGCTCGCGACGCGCTTGCGCTCGTCGGCCAGGGCCTCCGCTTCGCCGGTCTTCGGGTCGAGCGCGCCGAGTTCCGAAACGTAGTGCCGCAACAGGTCGAGCCGGGCCTCGCGGTCGCGCAGGCTTTGCTCGAACGAGGCGCGACGTTCGTCGAGTGCGTGCCACTCGGCGTGCGCCGCTTGCACGGCGGCGAGTTCGGCGTCGAGCCTGCCGCTGCCGTCGAGGGTTTCGCGCTGGTAGCCACGGCGCGCGAGCGACTGGAACTCGAGCTGGCCGTGCACGTCCACGAGCAATTCGCCGACCGCGCGCAACGACTGCACCGGCACGACCTGGCCGTTGACGTACGCGCGGCCGCGCCCGTCGGCCGCCACGACGCGTCGCAGCTGGCACTCGCCGTCGTGCTCGATCGATTGCAGCTCCAGCCACGCGAGCGCGTGCGCGTTGCGCTCGATCGCGAACGTGACGCTCACTTCGGCGCGCTCGGCGCCGTGGCGCACCGCGCCGCTGTCCGCGCGACCACCGACGGCCAGCATCAGCGCGTCGACGAGGATCGACTTGCCCGCGCCCGTCTCGCCGGTGAGCGCGGTGAAGCCACGGCCGAACTCGAGTTCGACGGCCTCGACGATGGCGAAGTCGCGGATCTGCAGGTGCGTGAGCATGACAGGCCAGGAACCTCAGGCGCCGGGCGGCTGGCCCTCGCGTGTGCCGCGGCCCCAGTGCAGCTTGGACCGCAGGATGCGGTAGTAGTCGTGCCCGGGGGGGTGCAGCAGCGTTGCGGTCACCTTGGCGCGCTCGATGCGCAGTCGCACGCCCGGTTCGAGGTCGCAGAGCACGTTGCCGTCACAGGCGGCCTGGGCGCGCGTGTCGAACCGGTCGCTCAGCTCGATCTCGATCACGCTGCCGGCCGGCACGACGATCGGCCGGTCGGACAGCGTGTGGGGCGACACCGGCACCAGCACGATCGCATCGAGACTCGGGTGCACGATGGGCCCGCCGCAGGAGAGCGCATAGGCCGTGGATCCCGTCGGGGTCGCGACGATGAAGCCGTCGCCGCCGTGGGTGTTGACGTAAGTGCCGTTCACCCACGTGCGAACGTCGACGGTGCGGCCGGTCTCGCGCTTGGTGACGACCACGTCGTTGAGCCCGAGCGCCTCGACCGAGCGGCCGTCGGCCATCAGGTGGGCCGCCAGCAGCATGCGTCGTTCGGAGAGGCAGCGGCCGGCGAGGGCGTCCTCGACGCTCTCGATCATCTTGTCGGGGCCGACGTCCGCCAGGAACCCGAGCCGT
>DASUYI010000537.1:0-3201 GCA_036377475.1 Steroidobacteraceae bacterium
TGTACGCATGCGGCTGGGCGAGCGACGTCGCGGACGCGGCTGTCGCACGGCTGGCGGCGGACCTGCGGCGCCGCGAGCCTGAGTTCGCGCTGGACCTCCATTCCGTGACGCAGGCCTGTCGGCTCGCACAGGCGAGCGCGATCCCCCGCGGGCGCCCGCTGGTGCTCGCCGACACGCAGGACAATCCCGGTGCGGGCGGCAACGCCGACACGACGTCGCTGCTCAAGGCCCTGGTGCAGGCGCGCGTGCGGCGGGTGCTGGCCGGCGTGTACTGCGATCCGCTCGCGGCCGCGCGGGCGCACGAGGCCGGCCTCGGAGCGCAGGTCGACCTCGACCTCGGCGGGCGCTCGGGTCCGCCGGGGGAGACGCCGTTCGCAGCACGATTCGAGGTCGTGGCGCTCGGCGACGGTCGCTTCACGGGCACCGGCCCGTTCTACCGCGGTGGTCGCTTCGAGCTGGGACCGATGGCGCTGCTGCGGATCGACGACGTGTACGTCGCCGTGTCGAGCCGCAAGCAGCAGGCGGCCGACCAGGCGATGTTCCGTCACCTCGGCGTCGAGCCGGCCGATTTCGCAGTGCTCGCACTGAAGAGCTCGGTGCACTTTCGCGCCGATTTCGGACCGATCGCGAGTCGAATCGTCGTCGTCGCGGCGCCCGGACCGAACGTCGCCGACCCGTCGCAGCTGCCGTTCACGCGTCTGCGGGCCGGCATGCGCTTCGCGGGGCGGTGATTCCTGCCGCACCGCAAAAATCGCTCACCCGGACAAGTCCCGCGATTCGCGGTACTGTCGGCAGCGCAGGCTGGCCGGTGCTGCAGGCAGCCTGCACTCGAACAACACCAAGCACGGGGGTTTCCCATGGCTGACTCGAAGACGGTCGGGAGCGTGACCTATACCCGGACCGACAAGGACTATTTCGAGAAACGCGGCCTGCGTCGCTATGCGCGCGTCTGGTCGCTCTGGGCGCTCGGCGTCGGGGCGGTGATTTCCGGACATTACTCGGGCTGGAACTTCGGCCTCGCACACGGCTTCGGCGGCATGCTGATCGCGCTGTTCGTGATCGCAGCGATGTACTGGGGTCTGATCTTCAGCATCGCCGAGATGTCGCCCGCGCTGCCACACACTGGCGCCGCGTATTCGTTCGCGCGCAGCGCCCTCGGCCCCTGGGGCGGCATGTTCACGGGGCTCGCCGAGAGCATCGAATACATCCTGACGCCCGCGGTGATCGTGTTCTTCATCGGCTCGTACATGACGGCGATTTTCGAGACGCCGACCGCGGCCCAACCCATCTGGTGGGCCGCCTCTTACGCGGTCTTCCTGCTGCTGAACTTGCGCGGCGTCGAATTGTCGTTCCGTGTCTCGGTGATCGTCACGCTCGGCGCGCTCTGCGTACTGGCGATCTACTGGGTGAGTGCGCTGCCGCACGTCGACTTCAACCGTTGGGCCCTCAACATCGGGGCGGGGGCCGACGGCGCCCCGGTGGAACTGCCCGAAGGCGGCGGCCCCTGGCTGCCGTTCGGCATCGCGGGCGCGCTCGCCTCGCTGCCCTTCGCGGTCTGGCTGTTCCTCGCGATCGAGCAGCTGCCGCTCGCGGCGGAGGAATCGACCGATCCGAAGAAGGACATGCCCAAGGGACTGCTCTACGGGATGGCGACGCTGATGGTGTCGGCCCTGCTGATCACGTTCCTGAACTCGAGCGTCGGCTCGACCGAGGCGGACAAGATGCGCGGCGCATTCTCGCTGGCGACGTCGGCGGAACCGCTGCTCGACGGCTTTCGCGTGATCTACGGCACCGGCACGGCCAAGCTGCTGGCATTCCTCGCCGTGATCGGCCTGATCGCGAGTTTCCACACGATCATCTACGCGTACGGACGCCAGATCTACTCGCTGTCGCGCGCCGGCTATTACCTGCCCTTCATGTCGGTGACGCACGGCACGCACAAGGTGCCGCACATGGCGCTCTATGCCGGCACGGCGATGGGGTTCGCCATCATGCTGATCGTCTGGTTCCTGCTCGGCTCCGAGAAGGGCGGCGCGCTGATCGGCGGCACGCTGCTCAACATGGCCGTGTTCGGCGCAATGATTTCCTATGCGATGCAGGGCCTGTCGTTCATCCAGCTGCGGCGGAAGATGCCGCACATCGCGCGACCGTACCGCAGTCCGCTCGGCATCCCGGGCGCGGCGGTCGCGGTCGTGGTGGCACTGGTGACCATCTACTACCAGCTGCAGGATCCGATCTATCGCAACGGCGTGTACGGCGCGGCGATCTGGTACCTGCTCGGCATGCTGTATTTCGCCTTCGTCGGCCGGCACAAACTCGTCCTGTCGCCCGAGGAGGAGTTCGCGTTGACGCGTGGCGAGCACGGTCATCCGGAGAAGGAAGGCTACGGCACGACGCAGCTCTGACGCCGTCGTCGCAGCAACCCGGGAGCATCGCCGCATGGAACCCCGCCAAGTCCGCACGCCGGAAGATGCGCGTGCGCTGGTCGCCGAGCGCGACGTCCCGCACGTCAAGGTCGGCGTCTTCGACATCGACGGCGTCATGCGCGGCAAGTACATCTCGCGCGAGAAGTTCCTGTCGGCGCTCGAGGGCGGCTTCGGGTTCTGCGACGTAGTGCTGGGCTGGGACTGCCAGGACCAGCTCTACGACAACGTCGAGTACACCGGCTGGCACACCGGGTACCCCGACGCCCCGGTGCGCGTGCTGCCCGACTCGTGTCGCGTGCTGCCGTTCGAGGACGACGGGCTGTTTTTCCTCGGCGAGTTCTCGCCGCCCGCGGAGACGGTCTGCCCGCGCGCGCTGTTACGCCGCGTCATCGAGCGCGGCAGGACCCTGGGCTTTGCCGCGTACGCGGGTTTCGAGTACGAGTTCTTCGTCTTCAGGGAGACCCCCGAGTCCATCCGCGAGAAGAACTACCGCGGCCTCACGCCGATGGCCCCCGGCTGGTTCGGCTACTCGGTGCTGCGCAACAGTGCGGGCAGCGATTTCTACCGTGCGCTGCTCGACACCTGCCGCGCCATGGACATGGGCATCGAAGGCCTGCACGAGGAGACGGGCCCCGGCGTGATCGAGGCCGCGATCACCGTCGACGGGGCCCTGTCCGCCGCGGACAAGGCCGCACTGTTCAAGACCTTTGCCAAGGTCATCTCGCAGAAGCACGGGCTGCTGGCGACGTTCATGGCGAAGTGGTCCAAGGACCTC
>DASUYI010000538.1:0-20653 GCA_036377475.1 Steroidobacteraceae bacterium
CGCGCGCGGCATCCACGTCACGGTGCAGGCCGTCCTCCAGGTAGACCTGACGTCGCACGAACTCGTGCACGCGCTCCGCGAGTACTACGACCAGTCGCCGTTCGTGCGCGTGGGCGGCGACATGCCCAGGCTCAAGGACGTGGTCGCCAGCAATTTCGCCGAGCTTTCCGGCGTCAGCAACGGCCGGTCGGTCGCCGTGATGTGCGTGATCGACAACCTGACCAAGGGCGCGGCCGGCGGCGCCGTGCAGTGGATGAACCGGATGTTCGGCCACGAGGAAACCGCGGGCCTGATGACGCCCGCGCCAGGCTGGACGTGAGGAGGAAGGGGATAGCGGATAGGGGATAGGGGATAGTGAGGGAGCGCGCACCGCGCCTTCGGACCCTCGCCCATCGATGCACCCGACCGATCTATTGGAGCCTCTTCGCACTATCCCCTATCCCCTATCCCCTATCCCCTTTCCACAGTGACCCTGATGAACTCCTGGACGCCTCCCACCGACCACCTCGCACCCGTCTACGCGCAGTGGGCGCTCGACGTCGTCGGTGCGTCGGGCGTGCACCTGCACACACGCGACGGCCGTCGGGTGCTCGACCTCTACGGCGGCCACGCGGTCGCCGCGCTCGGTTACTCGCACCCGCGCCTGCTCGCCGCGCTCGAGCAGCAGGCGCGCTCGCTGATCTTCCAGAGCAACGCGGTGCCGCTCGAGGTGCGCGCGCGGGCCGCCACGCGGCTGACGCGCTTCGCCGGCCTCGGGCTCAACACGGCGTTCTTCGTCAGCACGGGCGCCGAGGCGAACGAGAACGCGCTGAAGCTGGCGTTGAAGACCACCGGACGGCGCAAGGTCGTGGCCGTCGAGGGTGGCTTTCACGGTCGCACCGCCGCCGCCGGCGCCGTGACCTGGGGCGCGATCGACAAGTGGTACGGCTTTCCGCAGGCGCCCTTCGACGTCGAGTTCGTGCCGCGCGGCGACCTCGCGGCCGTCCGGCGCATCGTCGCCGGCGATACGGCCGCCGTCATCGTCGAGCCGGTCCAGGGCGTCGGCGGCGCGCTCGACCTCGGTTCCGAGTTCCTCGGCGCGTTGCGGGCACGCTGTACCGAATCGGGTGCGCTGCTGATCTTCGACGAGGTCCAGTGCGGCATGGGCCGCACCGGCTTTCCGTTCGCCGCGAACCTCTACGGCATCGCGCCGGACATGATCACGACGGCGAAGGCGCTGGGCGGCGGCTTTCCGTGCGCGGCATTGCTGCTGACCGACCACGTCGCACGTCACCTCCGGACGGACGACCTCGGCACCACATTCGGCGGCGGGCCGATGGCGTGCGCGATGATCGAGACCGTCGTGGACGTCATCGAGTCCGAAGGACTGCTCGCCAACGTTCGCAGTCTTTCGCAGCGCATCCGCGAAACCTGCGTGGTCGGGCCGGTCGTGGCGACGCAGGGCGCCGGATTCCTGCTCGGGCTGCGGACGCGGCGGCCGGCGAAGGACGTCCAGCGCGAACTGCTCGAACGGCACGACATCCTGACCGGCACGAGTGGCGACCCGCACGTCGTGCGCATCCTCGCACCGTTCGTGCTGGAGTCGCAGCACGTCGAGACGCTGCGCGAAGCGCTGTCTTCCCTCCCTTCCTAGGGCGCGGTAGCGCCTCCTGCTAACCGCTAACCGCTATCCGCTAATCACTTCTCCATGAACCGTTTCCTCGACCTGGCAGACTTCACGCGCGACGAAATCGTCGACCTGCTCGCGCTCGCACAACGTCTCAAGGACCGCCCCGAGCCGCACGCGCTCGCGGGCCGGATCCTCGGGCTGCTGTTCCTCAATCCGTCGCTGCGGACGCTGTCGTCGTTCCAGGCGGGCATGTTGCGGCTCGGCGGAGGCTCGTTCGTCGTGACGCCGGGCTCGGGCACCTGGAACGTCGAGACACGCGACGGTGCGATCATGAACGGCGCGGCCGCGGAGCACGTCCGCGAGGCGATCCCGGTGCTGGCGTCGTACTGCGACGTGCTCGGCATCCGCGCGTTCGCCGAGGGCAAGGACCTCGCGGCGGACCTCGCCGAGACGCAGTTCGGGCAGATGGCCGGCCTGTGCGACAAGCCGCTCGTCAACATGGAGTCCGCCGTCAACCACCCGTGCCAGGCGCTCGCGGACTGGAAGACGCTGGACGACCTCGGCGTGCCGCGCACCGGCCGGTTCGTGTTGAGCTGGGTCCATCACCCGCGCGCGCTGCCGCTCGCAGTTCCGGCTGCGACCTTGCACATGGCCGCGCAGCGTGGCATGGACGTCGTCGTGCTGCGGCCCGACGGCTATGCCCTGCCGCAGGCGAGCATGCAGAAGGCGCGCGACGCCGCCGCAGCCTCCGGTGGGAGCGTGACGGAAACCAGCGACCGCGTGGCCGCGCTCGCGGGCGCGCACGTCGTCTACGCCAAGGAGTGGGGCTCGCCGCTGCACGATGGGGACGCCGAAGCGGAAGCGCGGGCACGACAGCCGCTCGCGGACTGGTGCCTGCGCGAATCGTGGTTCGAACGCTCGCGTCCCGACTGTCATTTCATGCACTGCCTTCCGGTGCGCCGCAACGTCGCGGTCGCCGACGAGGTCCTCGACGGGCCACGCAGTCGCGTGATCGCGGAAGCCGCCAATCGCATGGTCGTGCAGATGGCCGTGCTTCATCGATTGCTCAAGGGGTGAACACGACGATGATCGGACACAAGGGCGAACAGGCGGTCACGGTGCGTGCGTTGCGCGGCGCGGCGCCGTACATACACATGTACAAGGGCAAGGTGTTCGTCATCAAGACGGGCGGTGGCGCCTTCCGCGACCCGACGACCATGCGCGCGTTCGTCGAGCAAGTGGCGATCCTGCACCACCTCGGCATCCGCTGCGTGCTCGTGCACGGCGGCGGACCGCAGCTCGACGACGTGACGGCGAAGCTCGGTGTCGAGACGCGCATGGTGCAGGGCAGGCGCGTCACGACCGCTGCCGCGATCGACGCGACCAGCATGGTGCTGAACGGCCTGATCAACACGCAACTGCTCGCGCTCTGCCGCAGCTTCGGCATCTCGGCGATCGGCTTGAGCGGCGTCGACGGCGGCCTGGTGCAGGCGCACCGGCGCGCGCCAGTGACGCTCGCGAACGGCGAAGTCGTCGACTACGGCATGGTGGGCGACATCGACTCGGTCGATGGCAGCGTCGTCTCGCGCCTGCTCGACTCGGGCTTCTTGCCGGTGATCAGCCCGCTTTCGTGCGACACCGCCGGCCAGGTGCTCAACATCAACGCGGACACCGTCGCGGCGGCGATCGGCGGCGCATTGGTCGCCGAGAAGCTGATCCTCTGCACCGGCGCGCCCGGGATCCTCGAGCGCCTCGACGATCCTCAGTCGCTGATCTCGTACACCGACGTCGCGGGCCTGCGCCGGCTTCGCGAGGAGGGCGCGATCAGCGACGGCATGTTGCCCAAGTCGAGCGCGATCGAAGCCGCGATCCGGGGCGGCGTGCGACGCGTGCACGTGATTTCCTACGCGGACAGCGACGCCCTGCTCGCGGAGATCTTCACCAACGAAGGCAAGGGCACGCTCGTCGTCGCGGACACGAAGGCGCTGACGGCGGCGGAACAAGGAAAATGAAGAAGTGTCTAGTGTTCAGTGTCTAGTGCCTGGTCGGAGCGCGCGACGCGCGCGGAACTCCCGGCCGGTCGCTGACGCTCTCTCCCGACGCCGGGAGAAATGAACGCATTCCTACTGAACACTAGACACTAGCCACTAGACACTCCTCCTCTACGGAGATCGGTTGCATGAGCAGGCTTTGGGACAAGGGCGCGCCGCTCGACGAACGGGTGCTGCGCTTCACCGCCGGCGAGGACCACGTGCTCGACGACCGGCTCGTGCAATACGACGTGCGCGCCTCGATCGCGCACGCGGAGATGCTGCACGATTGCGGCCTGCTCGAACGCGTCGAGCTCGACTCGATCCGCGGCGGCCTCACCGAGATTGCGGCCGCCCACGCGCGCGGCGAATGGTCCGTGACGCTCGACCTCGAGGACGGCCAGACCGCGCTCGAAACGCTGCTGACCCAGCGGATCGGCGCAGCCGGGGCGCGGCTGCACGCGGGCCGGTCGCGCAACGACCAGGTGCTCGCGGCGCTGCGACTCTACCTGCGCGACGCTATCGAGGCGATTGCGGAAGAGGCGCGGGCCGTGGCGGACACGCTCGAGGGCCTGGCCCAGGCGCAGGGCTCGATCGAGCTGCCCGGCTACACGCACATGCAGCAGGCCATGCCCAGCTCGGTTGCAGCGTGGGCCCGGGGTTTCGCCGCGGAGATTCACGACGACGTCGATGGACTGCGTCACGCCCATCGGCGCATCTCGAAGAATCCACTCGGGTCGGCCGCCGGCTATGGCACGCCGAACCTGCCGGTGAGCCGCGAGCACACGCGCGACAGTCTCGATTTTGCGGCGGTCCACGAGCCGGCGACGGCGGTCCAGCTTTCGCGCGGCAAAGGCGAGGCCGAGGTGCTGTTTCAGGTCACGCTGCTGATGCAGGATCTCGGCCGGCTCGCGTCCGACCTGCTGCTGTTCTATACGCGCGAGTTCGGCTTCGTGGAACTGCCCGACGCGTTCACGACCGGCTCGTCGATCATGCCGCAGAAGCGCAACCCGGACGTGTTCGAACTCGTGCGCGGCCGGACCGCGACCGCCCAGGCGAGCCTCATCGAGGTGCTCGGCATCACCGCGAAGCTGCCGTCCGGCTACCAGCGCGACCTGCAGCTGATCAAGGCGCCGCTGTTCCGCTCGATCGACGTCTGCCTGGAGTCGCTCGACATCATGGCCGCCGCCATTCCGCAGGTCCGGTTCCGAGCGGAACGGATCCGGCTGGACGCCGACATCCACGCGGCGGCGGAGGCCAACGCGCTCGTGGTCCGCGAGGGCATTCCGTTTCGCGAGGCCTACCGCCGCGTCGGCGCCCGGTTGAAGGGCGAGCCCGGCTCCGGTTGACCGAGTCCACGGCGCGCGTCCGCGCGCACGTTGACATTCCATTGCGGACGGTCATCCTTGCGCCTCGTCGACGCCACGACGAGGGGGCTCCGTGCTGCTGGCCGAGCTGAAGCGACGCAACGTATTCCGCGTGGCCATGTTCTACGTCGTGGCGGGCTGGGTGCTGCTGCAGGCGGGCGACCTGCTGTTCGGGACCCTTGGCGTGCCCGGGTGGGGGCTCAAGCTCCTGCTCGGATTGCTCGTGCTGGGATTCCCGCTTGCGCTCGTGTTCGCATGGGTCTACGAGCTCACGCCCGAGGGGCTGAAGCGCGAGCACGAAGTCGATCGTCACGCCTCGACCACGGCACGCACGGCGGCGAAACTCGACAAGCTCATCGTCGTGCTGCTCGTCGTCGCGATCGGGTTGCTGGTCGCGGAGCAGGTCGGTTCGCGCCGCGACGCCACCGACCGCGACGCCAGCTCGTCCGGCGATCCGAAGGCGGGCGTGAATCCGCGCGCGTCGCGCGGCGGCACGACCGGCCCGACGCCGGTGTCGATCGCGGTCCTGCCGTTCCTGAACCTCAGCGACGACAAGTCGAACGAATACTTCTCGGACGGCCTCACCGAGGAACTGCTGAACGTGCTCGCGAACGTCCCGGGGCTGCGGGTGATCGCACGCACGTCGTCGTTTGCGTACAAGGGCAAGGACGCCAAGATCTCGGACGTCGCGCGCGAGCTCGACGTCGACCACGTGCTCGAAGGCAGCGTGCGCAAGTCGGGCAACCGCGTGCGCATCACGACGCAATTGATCCGCGCCTCGGACAGCTCCCATCTCTGGTCCGAGAACTACGACCGCAACCTCGACGACATCTTCGCGGTGCAGGACGAGATCTCGAAGCACGTCGTCGACGCGCTCAAGGTGCGCCTGCTGCCGGGGCAGGATCAACCCGTCGAAGTCGGCGGCACCCGCGACCCCGGCGCCTACGAGGCCTTCCTCCTCGGGCGTCACATGCGGGCCCTGGGTGAGGGCGAAGCGACGCTCCGCGAGGCCCTGCGCGCATTTGACGACGCAATCCGGCGCGATCCCGACTATGCGCAAGCCTACGCGGCCAAGGCGGGCACGTTGTCGGCACTCGCGTCCAGCGCGTACATTCCGTTCGCCACGGGTTTTGCGCAGGTGCGGCAGGCCGCGCAGCGCTCGCTCGAGCTGGCCCCTGACCTCGCCGAAGGACACATCGCCCTCGGCTACGTGCAGTCGATCCTCGAGAACGACGTGCGGACACCGTTTGCGTCGTTCGAGCGTGCATTGGCGCTGAATCCCGGCAGCGAAATCGTCCAGCGACTCTATGCGGGCTATGCGAGCAGTCTGGGGCGGCACGACGACGCGATCGCCGCTGCACGGAAGGCCGTCACGCTCGATCCGATTTCGCCGGCCGCGCACCTCAGCCTGTCCGCTGTGCAGTTCGCCGCACGCCGGTATGCCGACGCGGAAGCCGCGGCCCGGCGTGCACTGGCCTTGCAGCCGAACCGGCCGTCCGGTCCCGCGGCATTGGGCTGGAGCCTGATGATGCAGGGTCGTCACGAAGAGGCGCTCGCCGCTTTCGAGTCGGATCCCGTCGCGTGGGCCCGCAGAAACGGTCGCTCGCTGGTCCTTGCCCGCATGGGCCGGAAGGACGAGGCGCGTCGCGAACTTGAGCAGTTTCAGCAGGAGTCCGGCGACAACGCCGCCTTCCAGTACGCGGAAGCCGAAGCCCAGTTGGGCGACCTCGACGCCGCAATGCGCTGGCTCGAGAAGGCGCGCGAAGTCCACGATCCGGGCCTGACCGGGTTCGGCTTCATCGACCCCATGCTCGATCCGTTGCGCAACGACGCCCGGTTCCGGCGCATGTTCGCCGGCCTCGGATTCGACGTCGCTGCGACGTAGGATGGCGGCCGGGCATTTTTGCGCGCGTCGTGCGGACGCGGGGGACCATGCAATCGATGTTCAACAGCTTGCGACGTCACGCCGTCGTCGTATTGGCGATGTCGTCCTGGGCGACCGCAGTCGCTGCGGCACCGGACCATTCCCGCCTCGGCAAGGACCTGACCCCGATCGGCGCCGAGCGCGCGGGCAATGCTGAGGGCACGATCCCCGCCTGGGACGGCGGCCTGATGCAGCCACCGGCGGGCTGGACGGCACAGCAGGGATACGTCGACCCGTTTCCTGGCGACAAGCCCCTCTTCACGATCGATGCGTCCAACGCCGCGCAATACGACGCGAAGCTCACCCGCGGGCAACTCGCGCTGCTCAGGAAGCACCCGCAGAACTTCCGGATGAACGTCTATCCGACGCGACGCACGGTCGGGTACCCGAAGACGGTCACCGACAAGGTGGCGGCACAGGCGGGCAAGGTGTCGCTGCAGGGATTCGGCCTCAAGGACCTCGACGGATCGACGACGCCGTTCCCGATCCCGCAGAACGGACTCGAGGCGATCTGGAATCACCTCGTGCGGTACCTGGGCGGTGGCATCGTCCGGGTGGGCCACTCGTTTCCGGTGCGGCCGAACGGCGACCACTTCAAGATCGGCTTCCGCGCGCAGCGCATCTATGCGCAGAACATCGCCGGCGCGGAACCGAACCGGCTCTTCTATGCGCTCGGTTACTTCACCGAGCCGGCGACGCTGCGCGGCACGATCTTCCTCGTGCACGAGCCCGTGGACCAGGTCGCCGAGCAGCGCTCCGCGTGGATCTACAATGCCGGCGCACGCCGCGTGCGCCGGGCGCCCGACCTCGCCTACGACGGCATCAACGACGGCTCCGAGGGACTCCTGACCACCGACCAGGTCGACGGCTACAACGGCGCACCGGATCGCTACGAGTGGAAGCTGCTCGGCAAGCGCGAGATCTACGTGCCGTACAACGCGTACAAACTGTCCGACAAGTCGCTCCGGTACAAGGACATCATCAAGCCGGGCTCGATCAATCCAGAGTACGTGCGCTACGAGTTGCACCGCGTCTGGGTCGTCGAAGGCACGCTGAAGGCCGGGCACCGGCACATCTACGGCAAGCGCACGTTCTACCTCGACGAGGACAGCTGGTCGGTGCTCGCCGAGGACGCCTACGACACCCGCGGCGGCCTCTGGCGTGCGTCGCTGCACGGGCTGGCGCAGGCCTACGACGCCCAGGTGCCGTTCTACCGCTTCGGGATCTACCACGACCTGAACAGCGGCGGTTACCTCGTCGGCGGCCTCGACAACGAACTCAAGGAGCCGATCCAGTTCGACGCCAAGGCACGGATCACGGAATTCCAGCCGGATGCGCTGCGCCGGCTGGGCAGCGGACTCTAGACGTTCGCCAGCAGCGGCTGGATCAGTGCCTGGATCGCGGCACGGATCTCGCGCCGGTCGAGGTCGGGCTCCCGCGCGGCACGCAGCGTCAGGCCGTCGACCACGAAGCGCACGGCGAGTGCGCCCGTCCGTGCCTGGTCCGCCGTCAGTCCGGCCCCGCCGTGCTCGCGCGGCCGGCGCAGCCATTCCTCGAATTGCGCGCGCGTCTGCGCATCCGAGGCGCGCAACGCTTCGGCGATCTGCGGGTTGCGCGTCGCCTCGGCGCTCATTTCGAGCAGCAACGCGACATTCATGGTGTCCGCGCCCGGCCGACACCATTGCTCGAACGCCTGCGCAAGCCCGTCGAGGATCTGCTCCGACGACTGCAGCTGGCGGATGGCGGCCTGTTTCTCCGCGAGTTGCCGCTGCACGATCGCGAGCACGATGGCGTTCTTGTTCTCGAAGTAGCGGTAAATCAGCCCCGTGCTCATCTGCGCGGTGTCGGCGATGTTCGCCATGCTCGCGGCGTGGAAGCCGTGCTCGATGAAGCACTTCAGTGCGGCGCACAGGATGCGGTCGCGCTTCGCATCGGCGCGGCTCGCGGCGACCGGGCCTGGAGCGTCGATCATCATCGCGACCCCTCCGTCCAGCCGCCGCCGAGGACCTTGTAAAGCGTGATGCGATTGGCCTGCTCCGCGAGCCGCGTGGTGATCAGCGCCTGCTCGGACACGTAGAGCGTGCGCTGTGCCTCGAGTCGCGTCAGGTAGCTGTCGCGTCCCGCGTCGTACCGGACGCGCGAGATCTCCTCCGCCTTCGCGGCTGCCTCGACCAGTTGCTCCAGGGCCTGCCGCTGCTCGGCGAGCGTCGACGTCAGCGCCAGCGCGTCGGCCACCTCGCGGAAACCGCGCTGGATCGTGCCTTCGTACTGCGCGAGCGCGATGTCCCGGTCGGCGCGCGCGACTCCTAGATTCGCGCGCAGCCGGCCACCCTCGAAGATCGGCACGTTCACGCGTGGCACGAAGCTCCAGGTGCTCGTGCCGCTGTCGAACAGGCCCGACAACTCGTCGCTGGCCGAGCCGACCGCGCCGGTCAGCGTGATGGACGGAAAGAACGCGGCTCGCGCGGCGCCGATGTCCGCATTGGCGGCCCGCAGCCGGCGCTCCGCCTCGAGCACGTCGGGGCGTCGCAGCAACACCTCCGACGGGAGCCCCACCGGCAACGCGTCGAGGCCCGTGACGTTGGGGTCGAAGCCGGTCGGCAGCACGCCCGGCTCCAGCGTCCCGCCGACGAGCAGGTTCAGCGCGTTCACGTCCTGCGCGACCTGGCCTGCGTAGCGTGCGAGGTCGGCGCGCGCGGCTTCCACCTGCGTGCGCGCCTGGTACACGTCCAGCGCGGAGACCGCGCCGAATTCGTGTCGCTTCTGCGTGATCGCGAAGTAGTCATTCCACGTGCGCAGCGTCTGCCGCGCAAGCTCCAGCTGCTCCTGATCCGCCGCGAGCGTCAGGTAGACGTTTGCGACCTCGGCGACCAGGCTCAGCTGCGCGCTGCGACGCGCGTCCTCCTGCGCGAAATAGCGCTGCAACGCTGCGTCGCTCAGGTTGCGCACGCGACCGAAGAGGTCGAGTTCGAAGGCCGTGACGGCGAGGTCCGCTGCATAGGTTTCGGTCGTGCGCTGGCCGTCGCCACCCTGGCGGACCATCGCGCCGGTGGCGTCGACGGACGGGACGCGATCGGCGCGCTGGATGCGGTACAGCTGTCGCGCACGCTCGACGTTGGCCACCGACACCCGCAGGTCGCGGTTGTTGGCGAGCGCGCGTGCCACGAGTTCCTCGAGCTTCGGATCGACGAAGAAATCGCGCCAGCCCACGTCGGCGACGACGCGGCTGGTGGCACCGGTCGCCGTGGCGGGCACGACAGGCGCCGCAGTCGTCGTCGGCGGCAGCGGCCACTGGTCCGAGATCGCTGGCTGCGCCTCGGGCAGGCGCGGTTCGAGCGCGCCGCAGCCGCTGACGACGACCGCGGCGGCAACGGCGGCCAGCACGCCCCTGGACGCCCGGGTCATGCCGCGCCTCCGGCCGGCGTGGCCTCCGGCGCGCCTGCCGAGGCGACGTGTGGATGCGGCTTCTTGCGCACGAGCCAGCGCTCGACCACGACGAAGAACAGCGGAATGAAGACCAGGCCGAGGCTCGTGCCGACGACCATGCCGCCGAGCACGCCAGTGCCGATCGCGCGCTGCGCGCCGGAGCCTGCGCCCGAGGCCAGCGCGAGTGGCAGCACGCCGAAGCCGAACGCGAGCGAAGTCATCAGGATCGGCCGCAGGCGGATCTTCGCGGCCTGCATCGTGCCTTCCAGCAGGTCGATGCCTTTCTCGTAGTTGGACTTCGCGAACTCGATGATCAGGATCGCGTTCTTGCTCGTGAGTCCCAGCGTCGTCAGCATCGCGACCTGGAAGTACACGTCGCGCTGCATCCCGAACAGCGTGCTCGCGAGCGTGGCGCCGAGGATGCCGAGCGGCGCGACCATCAGCACCGCGGTGGGGATCGTCCAGCTCTCGTACAGTGCCGCGAGGCACAGGAACACGATTGCGAACGAGAGCGCGTACAGCAACGGCGTCTGCGTCCCGGCCTCGCGTTCCTGGTAGGACGCGCCACTCCACTCGATGCCGAAGCCCGGCGGCAGTTGCTCGACCAGGCGCTCGATCTCCGCCATCGCCTGTCCGGTGCTGACGCCCTCCGCCGCCTCGCCCTGGATCTCCATGGCGGAGACGCCGTTGTAGCGCTCGAGTCGGGGCGAGCCGTAACCCCAGTGCCACGACGCGAACGACGAGACCGGCACCATGCGCCCCTCGCTGTTGCGCACCGACCAGCGACGGAAGTCCTCCGGCGACATGCGGAATGGCGCGTCGGCCTGCACGTAGACCCGCTTGACGCGGCCGCGGTCGATGAAGTCGTCGATGTAGCTGCCGCCCCAGGCCGCCGACAACGTCGCGTTGATGTCGGACACCTCCACGCCGAGCGCCGCCGCCTTCGCCGTGTCGACGTCGAGCTTGAACTGGGGCGTGTCTTCCTGGCCGTTCGGTCGCACGTTCGCCAGCAGCTTGCTCTCGGCAACGAGGCCGAGCAGCTGGTTGCGGGCGGCGGCGAGCGCCGTGTGGCCGTTGCCTGCGTTGTCCTGCAGGTAGAACGTGAAGCCTGTCGCGATGCCGAGTTCGGGCACCGGGGGCGGGGCGAACGCGAACGCCATCGCGTCCTTGATCTGCATCAGCGCACCCATCGCCCGCCCGGCCACGGCCTTGACGTGCAGGTCGCCGGAATCGCGCTCGTCCCACGGCAGCAGGTTCACGAACGCCATGCCCGAGTTCTGGCCGCCCCCGGCGAAGCTGAAGCCGACGATGCTGAAGATCGACCGCACCGCGGGCTCGTCTTCGAGGAAGTGCTTTTCGACTTTTTCGATCGATTGCAGCGTGCGCTGCTGCGTCGATCCGACGGGCGCCGAGATCATCGAGATCAGCGAGCCCTGGTCCTCGTCGGGCAGGAACGCGCTCGGCAACCGCAGGAACAACAGGACCATGACGGCCGCGAGCGCCAGGAACACCAGCAGGAAACGCCCGGTGCGGGCGAGCACGGTGCGGGCGATCCTCTCGTAACCGTGCGCACCGCGGTCGAATGCGCGATTGAACCAGCGAAAGAATCCGCGGGCCTCGTGGTGCTCGCCGCGACGGATCGGCTTCAGCAGCGTGGCGCAGAGCGCCGGCGTGAGCACGATCGCGACGAGCACGGACAACGCCATGGCCGAGACGATGGTCGCCGTGAACTGTCGGTAGATCACCCCGACGGAGCCCGCGAGGAACGCCATCGGGACGAACACCGCCGCGAGCACGAGGCCGATGGCCACCAGCGCGCCGGTGATCTGGTCCATCGACTTGCGCGTCGCCTCGAGCGGCGACAGTCCTTCCTCGCGCATCAGCCGCTCGACGTTCTCGACCACGACGATCGCGTCGTCCACGAGCAGGCCGATCGCGAGCACCATCGCGAACATCGTCAGCACGTTGATCGAGAACCCGAGCGCCGAGAGCACGCCGAACGTGCCGAGCAGCACGACGGGCACGGCGATGGTCGGGATCAGCGTCGCGCGGAAGTTCTGCAGGAACAGGTAGATCACGAGGAATACGAGCGCGATCGCCTCGAGCAGCGTCTTGACGACCTCGATGATTGCCGCGCGCACGAACGGCGTCGTGTCGAACGGGATGACCGTCTCGAGCCCGGCCGGGAAGAACGGGCGCAATTCCTCCAGTCGGTCACGCACGGCGTTCGAGGTCGCGAGCGCGTTGGCGCCCGTGGCGAGCGAGATCGCCATGCCGACGGCCGGCTGGCCGTTGAACCGGGTGATGGCCTCGTAGCTCTCGGCGCCGAGTTCGACGCGCGCGACTTCGCCGAGCCGCAGCGCCGACCCGTCCGGGTTACTGCGCACGACGACGTTGCGGAACTGCTCGGGGGTCTGCAGTCGCGACTGTGCGCTGATCGTCGCGTTGAGCTGCTGGCCTTCGATCGCCGGCGCACCGCCGAGCTGGCCGACCGTCACCTGCGCGTTCTGCGCGCGCACGGCCGCCGTGATGTCGGCGACCGACAGCCGGTAGGTGTCGAGCTTGTTCGGATCGAGCCAGATGCGCATCGCGTACGGCGCGCCGAACAGCTGCACGGTGCCGACGCCCTCCACGCGGCTCAAGGGGTCGCGGAGGTTGGCGCCGACGTAATCGGCGAGGTCCTCGCGCTTCATGCTGCCGTCCTTGGAGACGAAGCCGATGATCAGCAGGAACCCGGTGCGCGACTTGGTTACGCTCACGCCCTGCCGCTGCACTTCCTGGGGCAGCAGCGGCATCGCGAGCTGGAGCTTGTTCTGCACCTGCACCTGGGCGATGTCGGGGTTCGTGCCCGACTCGAACGTCAGCGAGACGCTCGCCTGGCCCGACGCCTGGCTGGTCGCGGACATGTAGATCAGGCCGTCGAGGCCCTTCATGTTCTGCTCGATGATCTGCGTGACCGCGTTCTCGACGGCCTCGGCGGACGCACCCGGGTAGCTCGCGCTGATCGTCACTGCCGGCGGTGCGATCGTCGGGTACATCGAGATGGGCAGCTGCGTGATCGACAGCGCGCCCGCGATCATGATGATGATCGCGATGACCCACGCGAAGATGGGTCGGTCGATGAAAAAACGTGCCATGGGACGCCCGCCTTACTGCTGCGTCGCTACCACCACGGGCGCGGGCACGGCGCCGGCCTCCGTGGGCTGCACGGGCGCGCCGGGCCGGATCTTCTGCAGCCCTTCGACGATCACGCGGTCGCCGGCGACGAGGCCCTCCTCGACGAGCCACTTGTCGCCGACGGTCTGGCTCACGCGCACCTCGCGGACCTCGACCTTGCCGTCGCCACCGACGACCATCGCGGTCGTACCGCCCTTGGGATCGCGGGCCACGCCCTGCTGCGGGACCAGCAGTCCGTTCTCGCGCACGCCGGTGCCGACGACTGCACGCACGTACATGCCCGGCAGCAGCACGTGGTCGGGGTTCGGCACCACGACGCGCAGCGCGAAGCTGCCCGTGGTCGGGTCGACGCTGACTTCGGTGAACGCGAGCCTGCCGGGATGGCTGTACTCGGTGCCGTCTTCGAGCAGGATCGTGACTGGCATGTCGGACGCGCCGTTGCTGCGGCCCGCACCGAGTTGCTTGCGCAGCTGCAACCACTCGGCGCTCGACTGCGTGAGGTCGACGTAGATCGGGTCGAGTTGCTGCACGGTCGCGAGCGGTTCGGTCTGGTTGGCGGTGACGAGCGCTCCCTGGGTCACGGATGACTTGCCGATGCGACCGCTGATCGGCGCCGTGATGCGCGCGTAACCGAGGATCGTCTCGGCCCGCGACGCCGCCGCCTGCGCAGCCTTGAGTTCGGCCTGCGCCTGACGCAATGCGGCGGCCGCGTTTTCGTCGTCCTGCTGGCTGACCGCATCGACCTTGACCAGCTGTGCGCTGCGCTTCGCGTTGAGTGCCGCGGTTTCGAGTGTCGCCTGGGCGCGCACGACGTTGGCGCGTGCGCTGTTTAGGTCGGCGCGATAGGTGGCGTCGTCGATCTGGTACAGCGACTGGCCGCGCTCGACGAGCCCGCCTTCGGTGAACAGCCGCTTGAGCACGATGCCGTCGACCTGCGGGCGCACTTCCGCCACGAGGTAAGCCGTCGAGCGGCCCGGCAATTCGCGCCTGAGCGTGACGGTTTCCTGCTTGAGCGTGACGACCGAGACCGGAACTGGCCCGCTGCCCTGGGCGGCCGGCTCATCCTTGCCGCAGGCCGCGAGCCCGGCCAGGGCGGCCCAAAGCAGGAGAAAGACCACCGTCTTCGCGGGCGGGAGCGATGCCATGGGAACCTCGGGGACGGCTGCGGTGGCTCCCGAAGGGGAGCGGTTGACCGAAAGAATGAACGATCATTCTCATTCTATCAACCGGAAGGGCGTCGCCTTGTCGCCGCACGGCCACGATTCGTCGCATCTGCAGGGGGTCGGTGGCGGCCGTTCGGGGCCGGCCGTCGAACGCGGGTCAGGGAGCGCGGCGGTGCGCCCCGACCGGTCGTCAGTCGAGCCCGAGCTGGAAGGCCGCCTCGATGTCCTTGCGCGAGTACACCTTGAACGAGATCAGCGTCTCCGAACTCGTGATGCCGGGGAGCTTGCGCATCTTTTCGCTGATCACACGCGCCAGGTCCTCGTTCTCGCGCACCCGCACGAGGGCGACGAGGTCGTATTGGCCCGCGACCGAAAACACTTCGCTGACCCCTTCGAGTTCGGAAATGGTCTGGGCGAGCTCGGGCACCTTGTCGGTGGCGGCCTTGATCAGGACGACGGCGGTGACCATGGGAGGAAGCGGATAGCGGATGGTGATGGGGTCGCGCGCCAAGATTACGCGCGCGGTCCCGGTCTTGCACTAACCGCTATCCGCTATCCGCTTGCTATTCCGCATCGGCCTGTGCCTCGGGCCGAGCGGCCGCAAACGCGGGCAGCGCCTCGAGGTGCCGGCAGATCGACACGAGGCGCGGATACCGCGCGACGTCGACGTTGAACCGTCGCGCGTTGTACATCTGCGGCACGAGACAGACGTCGGCGAGCGTCGCCTGCGTCCCGTGGCAACAGCGCTGCCCGTCCGCCGCGATCCCGCTCGCGAGGGAATTCACCCAACGCTCGAGCGCCGAGAACCCGCGATCGATCCAGTGCGCCATCCAGCGCTGGACGGCGACGTCGTCGGCACCGAACTCGCGCCGCAGGTACGCCACGATCGGCACGTTGTTGAGCGGGTGTGTGTCGCAGGCGATCGCGAGCGCCATGCCGCGCACGATGGCGCGGTCGCGCGCCGAGCCTGGCAGCAGCCGCGGTTCGGGGTGGATCTCCTCGAGGTACTCGCAAATCGCGAGCGACTGCGGGACCACGAAGCCGTCGTCGGCCAGCGCGGGCACGAGCCCCTGCGGGTTGAGCGCCAGGTAATCGGGCTTTTTCTGCTCGCCGCCGTCGCGCAGCAGGTGCTTCGGCACCGACTCGTACGGCAGCCCCTTGAGGTTGAGCGCGATCCGGACGCGATATGCCGCCGAGCTGCGCCAGTAGGTGTAGAGGGTGAGGGGCATGAGCGAGAAGCGGATAGCGGATAGGGGATAGCGGATAGTAAAGCAGCGGCCCTGCCGCGCGCCGACGGAGGCGTCTTCTACCAACCGCTATCCGCTATCCGCTTCCTTATACGATCGTCGTGCTCAGGGTCTCGAGCCCGTCGATCCCCGCGACGATGCTGTCACCGCGCCGCAGGGGCCCCACGCCCGCGGGGGTGCCGGTGAACACGAGGTCGCCGGGCTGCAGTTCGTAGAGCGTCGACAGCTCGAGAATGATTTCCGGCACGGTCCAGATCATCTCGGCGACGTTCGCATCCTGCCGCACCTGCCCGTTGACCTCGAGCCAGATACGCCCGTTCGTGACGTGGCCGCCCTCGGCGACGGGCCGGATGGCCGCGACCGGCGCCGATTGGTCGAACCCCTTGGCGACGTCCCACGGCAGCCCGGCGTCCTTGGCCGCAGCCTGCAGGTCGCGTCGAGTGAGGTCGTTGCCGACCGCATAGCCGAACACGTGCTCGAGCGCCGCCGCCGACCGGATGTTGCGCCCGCCGGTACCGATCGCGACCACGAGCTCGACTTCGTGGTGCAGGTTCGAGGTCCGCGAAGCGTAGGGCACCGCGGCGCCGTTCGGAACGACGGCGTCGGCAGGCTTCATGAAAAAGCACGGCGGTTCGCGCTCGGGATTCGCACCCATCTCGCGCACGTGGGCGGCGTAGTTGCGCCCGACGCAATAGATCCGGTGCACCGGGAACCTCGCCGTGCTGCCCCGGATCTCCACGGTGGGTTGCGGGACCGCGAACGGCGTCGTGGCAGGGAAAGTCATCGGCCAGTCACCTCAGTCCGTCTCGTCCGTCTCGGCCTGCACGCGCAGCAAGGCCGGCAGGAACACCTCCTGCACCAGGATCGGATGACCCGTGAGCCGGTACACGGCCCGTCGCGCCCAGAGCGTCGCGCGCTGCGCGTCGAGCGACGCATCGCTGGCCGCGAGTGCGAGCGCGCTGTCGGGCGGCAAGGCGGCGTACTCCAGCGGCTCGCGCTCGAGCGACTCGCCGGCACGACGCAACGACTCGCCGATCGGCGAATCGCCGAGTTCACGCAGCCAGGGGTGGGCGCGCACGGTCGACTCCGGCAGCACGGTCTGCGCGTAGACGACGCGCTCGCCGAGGCAACAGAACTCGATCTCGCGCAGCAGGCAACGCTCGCCGTACACGTCGAGCCGTGCCTGGAGGTCCTCGTACAGCCGTGTGCTCCGCAGCGGCCCGAGCATGCGAAAGCGCATGCGCTCGCCACAGAGCGCGCGGATCCGCGCCGTCAGCAGGCCCGGCTCGGCGAGCCAGGACCTCAGCGCCGCGGGCGCCTGCGACTCGACGCGGTCGAGCGTCGCCCAGGGCGACAGAGGGCCAACGCTCGCTCGAGCAGGCATCATCGTCATCGTCAGAACTGCTCGGCCGTCAGTGCCATCAGCGTGCCCGTGTTCGCCCGCACCGCGGCGCCGTAGGCGAGCGTCCGCGGCATCACGTGTTCGGCGTAGAACCGTGCGAGCACCGTCTGGGTCTTGTGCAGGACCGGGTCCGCCGGGTGGCCCTCGAGCGCCTTGATCGCCGCCAGCGCGCCGCGCGCATGTTGCCAGCCGCCGATCACGGTGCCCATCAGCATCAGGTAGTTGAATGCGCCCGCGCCGGGCAGCTCCGGATCCTTGCGCTCTCCCGTCAGCAGGTGCGTCGAGCACTGCACCAGCTCGTCGAGGCCCTTGGCCAGCCACAGCCGCACGGGCGCCATCTCTTCCCCGGCGTTAGCGAGCGGTGCGTCGACCGCACGCATCTCGGAAACGAACGCGGACACCGTCGATCCGCCGTCGCGCATCAGCTTGCGGCCGACGAGGTCGATCGCCTGGATCGCATTGGTGCCCTCGTAGATCGAGGCGATGCGCGCGTCGCGGTAATACTGCGCGACCCCCGTTTCCTCGACGTATCCCATGCCGCCATGCACCTGGATGCCGAGCTCGGTGACCTGCTGGCCGATTTCGGAGCCGAACGCCTTCGCGATCGGCGTCATCAGGTCGCCGCGCGCGAGCCATGCGGCCGAGCTCTCCGGCGTGTCGCCGTGGTTGCCGCGATCGAGGCACGAGGCGGTGTAGTAACAGATCGCACGCGAGGCCTGCGTGAGCGAGCGCATCAGCAACAAGGTGCGGCGCACGTCCGGATGCCGGATGATCGTCACGCGTCCCTTCTCGCCCGGGGCACGGCCCTGCACGCGCTCGCGCGCGAACTGCACGGCCGCCTGGTAGGCGCGGTCCGCGAGGCCGACGCCCTGCGCACCGACGCCGAGGCGCATGTAGTTCATCATCGTGAACATCGCGGCGAGCCCCTCGTTCTCCTTGCCGACGAGGTAGCCCTGCGCGCCGCCCTGGTCGCCGAAGGACAGCACGCAGGTCGGGCTCGCGTGGATGCCGAGCTTGTGCTCGACCGACACCGGGTAGACGTCGTTCCGCTCGCCGAGCGTGCCGTCGGCACGGACCTGGTACTTGGGCACGAGGAACAACGAGATGCCCTTCGTGCCCTGCGGCGCGCCCGGCCGGCGTGCGAGCACGAGGTGGACCACGTTCTCGGTCATCGCGTGGTCGCCCCAGGTGATGAAGATCTTGCGGCCGGTCAGCAGGTAGCTGCCGTCGGCCTGCGGCTCGGCGCGGGTCGTCAGGCTGGACAGGTCGGAGCCCGCCTGGGGTTCGGTCAGGCACATCGTGCCGGTCCAATCGCCCGCGACGAGTTTTGCGAGGTAGCGCTGCTTCAGGTCGGCCGAGCCGTGTCGATCCAGGGCGAGGATCGCGCCCTGCGAAAGCTCGGGACACAGCGCGAACGACACGTTCGCCGCTGACCACATCTCGTCGCAGGCGATCGCGATCGTCTTCGGCAGGCCCTGTCCACCAAAGTCCGGATCCGAGGCGATGCCCGGCCATCCGCCTTCGCAGAATTTCCCATAGGCCGCCTTGATCTCGGCGGGCACTTGTACTTCGCGGTCCACGACCTTCACGCCCTGCCGATCGGCCGGCCAGTTGGTCGGCGCGAGCACGGTCGAGGCGAACTTGCCGGCTTCCTCGAGCACAGCCTCCATCGTGTCGGCATCCACGCCCGGGTAGGCCTGCAGTGCCGTCACGTCGCCGAACTCCGCCAGGTGCTCGATCGTGAATCGCATCTGCTGCAGCGGCGGCCGGTAATCAGGCATGGTCTACTCCGACATCGACGATTTTGTGCTTTGCAACATTCGATTGTGCCTTGGCCGGAAAAATAGGGACACTCCGAATTTTCCGCCCGCACCAGTCTGTGGACCGGAGACCAGGGACACGCCGGCGCCGGAAATTCGGAGTGTCCCCATTTTTCCGCCCGTACAATGCCCGCTTCCCCCGCGAGGCCCGCATGAGCATCTGGTTCAGACCCATCACGCTGGAAGACGCCCGGCGCACGTTCGGCGGCGGCGGCGACCTGGCGCACCACCTCGGCATCGAGCTGACCGCGATCGGAACCGACTTCCTGAGCGGCAAGATGCCGGTCGATGAGCGGACGCGCCAGCCGTTCGGCCTGCTGCACGGCGGTGCGAGCGTCGCCCTCGCCGAGACGCTCGGCAGCATGGCCGCGAATTTCTGCGTGGACACGACCAAGGTCTATTGCGTCGGCCAGGAGATCAACGCCAATCACGTGCGCTCGGCCCGATCCGGCCACGTGACGGGCACGGCCCGCCCGATCCACCTCGGGTCCCGTTCGCAGGTGTGGGACATCCGGATCGAGGACGAGGGCGGCCGCCTCACCTGCGTGTCGCGGCTGACGATGTCCGTGATCGAGGCGCCCGGCCAGGGAGCGGACCACCTGATGGACAAGCTCCGGAGTCGCGGATGACGTTCGGCGCCACTCGCTCCGTCGCGGCGTCCGTGCTGGCGCTGGCACTGGCCGGGTGCGGGCTCAAGGCTCCGCTCGAACTGCCGGAACGCGCGACCAACGTCGTGATTCGCGGACCGCAACCGGCGCCGCCGGAAGGCGGCGAAACGCCACCTCCGACCGGAGCGACACCGACTCCGCCCAAGCCTCCTGCCGCACCGGCCCCGGCCAGGGACGACCGACAGCCGCCCCCGCCGCTACCCGACGGCAACCCCGGGTCGTCGCGCGGTGGTTGAGCCGAACGCACTCGTCCTCGTCGACGGCTCGTCGTACCTTTACCGGGCCTTCCACGCGCTGCCGCCGCTGACCAATTCGCGCGGCGAGCCGACCGGCGCCGTGCTCGGCGTGCTCAACATGCTCCACCGGATGCTGCGCGAGCAGAACCCGCAGCGGGTCGCGGTCGTATTCGATGCGCCCGGCGGGACGTTTCGCGATGCCCTGTTCGCAGAGTACAAGGCGCACCGGCCGGCGATGCCCGACGACCTGCGCGCGCAGATCGAGCCGCTGATCGCCGCGGTCGAGGCGCTCGGGTTGCCGCTGCTGCGCATTGCGGGCGTCGAGGCCGACGACGTGATCGGCACGCTCGCGCAGCGCGCGGCCGACAGCGGCGTGCCGGTGCTGATCTCGACCGGCGACAAGGACATGGCGCAGCTCGTCAACGACCGCATCACGCTGGTCAACACGATGACCAACTCGTCGCTCGACCGCGCCGGCGTCAAGGTCAAGTTCGACGTGTATCCGGAACAGATCGTCGACTACCTCGCGCTGGTCGGCGACACGATCGACAACATTCCCGGGGTGCCGAAGGTCGGCCCGAAGA
>DASUYI010000539.1:0-10042 GCA_036377475.1 Steroidobacteraceae bacterium
GGACTGACCGGCGGCGGCGTCGACGTCGCGGGCATTTTCGCGGACGGCGTCGCGTTGACCGAAATCACCGGCAACGCCACGGCGGCGAACGCGTTGCGCGTCGCGGGCGGCCGCCTCGTCGGCACGCTGCCGGCGTTGACGGCCGTGCTGCTCGCAGCAAACTGAAGCGGTTCGCCCGACCCGCGGTCAATAGCGCGGGTCGTACATCTCGTGATGGACGAGTTCGACGAGGTCTTCCGGGCGGTCGATCTGCGCAAGGCCGTCCCGAAACGCGATCTCGGCCACGGCCACGGCGATCCGCGCCGACACCTCGCGCACGCCGGCAAGCGGTGGGTACAGGCTGCCCTGCGCAAGATCCGCTTCGGTGGTACACGCCGCGAGCGTGCGGGCCGCCGTCAGGAACATCGCGTCCGTCACGCGGGTCGCGCCGACGATCACGAGCGCCAGCCCGACACCCGGGAAGATGTACGAATTGTTGCCCTGGCGCGGCACGAAGCGACGACCGTCGGCGAGCGTCACCGGGTCGAACGGGCTGCCTGACGCGTAGAGCGCGCGACCCCCCGACCATTCGTACGCCTGCAACGCGGTGCACTCGGCCTTGGACGTCGGGTTCGACAGCGCGAACACGATCGGGCGCTCGTTGATGCGCGCCATCTCGCGGACGACGGCCTCGCTGAACATGCCCGGCACGGCGCCGACACCGATGATCGCCGTCGGCTGGAGCGCCCTGACGGCGCCCAGGAAGTCGGTGACCGGCGCGTGCTCGTGCGCGTACGGTCGCTTGTGCTCGGCGAGGTCGCCGCGGCTCGCGACGACGAGGCCCTTCGAGTCGACCATCCAGCAGCGCCGGCGTGCCAGCGCCTCGTCGAGGCCGTCTTCGCGCATCGCTGCGACGAGCAGGTCGGAGATGCCCGTGGCGGCCTCGCCGGCACCGAGGCACAGGAACGTCTGGTCGCGCATGCGCTGGCCGGTCACGCGCAGCGACGAGAGGATGCCCGCCACGGTCACCGAGGCGGTGCCCTGGATGTCGTCGTTGAAGCAACAGACCCGATCGCGATAGCGGCGCAAGAGCCGGAACGCGTTGTGGTTCGCGAAGTCCTCGAACTGCACCACGACGCCGGGAAACACTTCCTGCGACGCGACGATGAACTCCTCGACCAGTTCGTCGTAAGCCGCGCCGGTGAGTCGCGCCTGGCGCAGTCCCAGGTACAGCGGGTCGGCCAGCAGCGCCCGGTTGTTGGTGCCGACATCGAGCATCACGGGCAGGCACTTCCACGGGTGCAGCCCGGCGCAGGCGGTGTAGAGCGACAGCTTGCCGATCGGGATGCCCATGCCGTTCGCGCCGAGGTCGCCGAGGCCGAGGATGCGCTCGCCGTCGGTGACCACGATCATCGCGGCTTCGCGGTGTGGCCAGTTGCGCATGACCTGTGCGATGCGGCCGCGGTCCGCCGCGCTCACGAACAGTCCGCGCGGCCGTCGATAGATGTGGCCGAACTGCTGGCACGCGAGACCAACCGTCGGCGTGTAGATGATCGGCATCATCTCGTCGGGCTGCTCCGTCACGACGCGGAAGAACAGCGCCTCGTTCCGGTCGAGCAGGCTGGACAGCATGATGTACTTCGACAGCGGCGTCTGCAGCCGGCGGAAGTTTTCGAGCACGCGCGCCAGCTGCTCGTCCTGCGTGGCGACGTGCGTGGGCAGCAGGCCGCGCAGGCCGAGCACGTCGCGTTCGTGTTCGGTGAAGGCGGTGCCCTTGTTCAGCGTCGGGTCGCGCAGCAGCGAGGTGCCGCGCGGAAACCATTCGGGCACGGGAGGCAGTGGACGTTTAGGCATGGCGGGTCCGTCGTGCAAGACACGCGCGATGCTAGTGGGCGCGGTGCGCCCGTCAACGCGGAAAGTCCTTAGGGAACCCGGGGCGCGACGCGCGTCCGAGACGCGCCGGGCCGGCGGCCGCTCAGGACGGCGACTTCATCTGCGACTGGGTGTAGTTCTGGATGCCGACGCGTTCGATGAGCTGCAGCTGCGTCTCGAGGAAGTCGATGTGCTCTTCCTCCGACTCGAGGATGTCCTCGAGGATCTCGCGCGACACGTAGTCGCCCACCTGTTCGCAATGCGCGATCGCCTGTTTGAGGTCTGGATGTGCCGCGTACTCGAGCCGCAGGTCACAGTCGAGGATTTCCTTGAGGTTCTCGCCGATCAGCAGCTTGCCGAGGTTCTGCAGGTTCGGCAGCCCTTCGAGGAACAGGATGCGCTCGATGAGCTTGTCGGCATGCTTCATCTCGTCGATCGACTCGTGGTGCTCGTGCTCGCCGAGCCGGTCGAGTCCCCAGTTCTTCAGCATGCGTGCATGCAGGAAGTACTGGTTGATCGCGGTCAGTTCGTTGAAGAGGATCTTGTTGAGATGAGCGATGACGTCGACGTCGCCCTTCATGGCGTGACTCCGGGGTGCGAAGAAGAAGAGGGCCGCCGAGGCGGCCCTGGAGTCACGAAGCCTGAGGGGATGGCTTCTCGGAATCAAGCTGGCGGCAGTCGAGCATCTCGCGCGCGCAGGGTTCGCAGGCGCCGCAGCAGGTCGCCACGCCGGTGCAGGACTGGAGCGCCTCGAACGAGCTCGCGCCTTCGCGGATCGCCTGCTGCAGTCGAGTCTCGGAAATGCCGTGGCAGACGCAGACGTACATCAATGCACCCTCTCTCTGGAGCGAATCCTACGACAGGGCGAAACGTAATGCAAATGATTCGCATTTAGGTAAATGCCGCAATGGGGTCGCCGGTACCCGCAGTCGCCGGGGGGCCGGCGGGGGGACACGCCGAGTTTTCGGCTAAATGGGGACACTCCGAATTTCGTTGCGACGGATTTCCCGGTTCTTGCGGGCAATTTGTCGTCGCGCGCCCCGTCGGTCGTGCGTCACGAGGGCCTCGCAGGTTGAGTTTTCCGGCCGCGCCGCGACAAATCAGGAGTGTCCCCAATTCCTCCAAAATTCGGAGTGTCCCCAATTTCCGGCGGTAGAACTCTTCTGACAGTACATCCGCCGCCGCCGCCGCAGGACGTGGCGGCCGGCGTGCCGCACAATGGCGATGTGAAAGGAATCACCAGTACCGTGGCGGCGATCGCACCGCCGCGCGCGCCGGCGCGCGCCTCGAAACGTGCCTGGGGCAGCGAGGACGCGCCGCGCATCCTGCTGCTGACCTCCGGCCTCGGCTGCGGTCACCTGCGTGCCACCGAGGCCGTCGAACGTGCGCTGCTGCGTCTGGCGCCCGCGGCCACAGTGCGCCAGCTCGACTTCTGGACGCTGATGAATCCGGGCGTCGCCGCGGCGATCCAGAACAAGTACCTCGAGCTCGTGCTCGAAAACACCGACCTGTACGCACGCCTGCACGGCCTCGACGAGCGCACGTGGCGGCGCGTGATCGAGAACGACATTCCGCCGCCCGCGGAGGTCGTCGAACTGATCGAACTGGTGACCCGCAACGACGACCCCGAGCGCCGCTCGACGTCGAACCTGATCGAGTGGGCACTAGGGCCCTATCCGACGGACCTCTTGTTCTATCCCACCGCCTGTGCGGCCCTGCCGACGAACTCGACCGAACGGGCCGGCAACAACGTCGCGCTGCTGCGGCTCGCGCTGCTCAAGTGGGCGTTCCTCCGGCTGCAGGGGCGCATGGAGCAACGCCTGCTCGAATTCGCGCCGGATGCGATCGTCGCCACCCAGATGGTGCCCGCCGCGCTCGTGTCGGCGCTCAAGAAGTCCTCGCGTCGCTGGCGCCGTGTGCCCGTCGTCGGGGTGCTGACCGATTTCGGCGCACACGACTACTGGGCGCAGCCGGGCATCGATCGGTACTGCGTACCGCATGAATCGATCACCGGCCCGCCGCTCGTGCCTGCCGGAGACACGGCAACGGACAGGATCGTCGTCACCGGCGTGCCGCTGATGCCAGGCTTCGAGACGTTGCCGGACCGCGCGGATGCGCGTCGTGCCCTCGGGCTCGACGCCGCGGACCCGCGACCTGTCGTACTGGTGCTCGGCGGCGGACTCGGCATCGGGCTCGACGACATCGTCGCGCCGCTCTGCCGCGGCGTCGACCGCTGTCACGTCGTCGTGATGGCCGGGCGCAACGCCGAATTGCGCCAGCGCCTTGGTCGCCACGGTGCCGCGGAGGACGTCGCGGGACGTGGCACCACGGTCAGCGTCCAGGGCTGGACCGAGCACATGGAGCGCTTCCTGGTCGCGGCCGACGTCGTCGTCGGCAAGTCGGGCGGGCTCACCGTCGCCGAAGTCCTCGCCTGCGGCCGGCCGCTGCTGGTGACACGCACGCTGCAGGGCCAGGAGAGCTTCAACGTGCGTTTTCTCGAGCGCCACGGCATCGGGCGGCTCGTCGGCAACGAGCAGCTGGCGCAGCAGGTGCGCGAGTGGCTCGAGAGCCCGGAGCTGCTGCAGGACATTCAAGCGCGCGCCGCGGCTGCCGGTCGTCGCGACGGCGCCTTGCGCGTCGCCGAGCAGGCGCTCGAACTCGCGGCCAGGCAGTCGGCGCGGGTCGCGCGGCGGCGCGCTCCGTGAGCACCGGCGGCACGCTGCCGATGCTCGATGTGCGTCGGTCGCGCAAGGCCTTGCGCCTGGCGCTCGAGCGCGCAGACGACTACTACCGGCGCAGGTTCGAACTCGCGCCGGTGGGTCCGTTGCTGTACGTCGGACTGGAACGACACGAGGGCGCTCCGTTCGCGCTGCGCGACGGGACGCGGCTCGAGCCGGGCGCGTGGATCGGGCGCCTGCATTTCAACAATGCGCGCGCCGCCGCCGTGGAGGCCGACTCGCGGCCCCAGGCCGGCATCCGGTTCGGGCGACTGCTGCGCGATTCGTTCGCCGAACTGGCCGAGCGCGCTCGCGGCGACATGCCCCTGTGCCATGTCGCCCTGTTCGAGGGCATCACCTGGCTCCGGGTGCACGGCGGCGCGGTCGGGTTCTACGCCGAACCGTTGCCGCACGGCCCGCGACGTTGGCTGCTCGGCGCCCATTTCCGGTTGCTGATCTGGGCGTTCGCGCCGGTCGCGCGCGGGGCGGCGATGCTGAACGTGGCTCCGCACCGCTTCCGGATCACGCGCCAGGCGCTGATCGACAGCTTCGGCGGGCGACGAACGCGTACGCCGGACCTGGACGGGTCCGTCGGGCCCGCACCGTGAGCGCGACGCTGGACTCGCTGGGAACCGACGTCCCGAGCGTCGTGCGCCGCCTGGACGCTGCGGCAGGGCACTGCTACCTCACGTTCGACGACGGACCCGATCCCGAATGGACGCCGCGCGTGCTCGAGACGCTCGCTCGCGCGGACGTGCGGGCGACGTTCTTCGTGATCGGCCGCCTCGCCCGGCAATCGGTCGGGTTGCTGCGCGAAATCCGCGCGGCCGGGCACGTGATCGGCAATCACGCCTTCAGTCACCGGCACCCCTGGACGCTCACGCGATCCCGCGCGCGCAGTGAAGTCCGTCATGCGACCGACGCGATCGCGCAGGCCCTCGGCGAGCGACCGCAATGGTTCCGGCCGCCCCACGGGCGTCTCGGCGCGTACCTGGCCGAGGCCGCGCGCGAGGAAGGCCAGCGCGTCGCGCTCTGGAGCGTGAGCGCGGTGGACTGGGGCCCGCTCGCGACGCCGGAGCGGATCCGGGCGCGCCTGAGCGCGCTGCGCGCGGGCGACATCGTGCTGATGCACGACGGCCCGCTGCGGCACAACCGACCCGCCCACACGCTCCAGGTCCTTCCACCCCTGCTCGCTGCGCTCACGCGCGAGGGCCCCATCCCCGCGCCGTTGCCCGTCGCCGCTACAATGGCGGCATGAACGACCAATCGGCGGGATGGTCGCCGGATTCCGGCGACGACGACTACGACGGCGAGGGCCGTCGACTCCGCTCCGCGCTCGAGCGCACGCTGATGGACCGTGCACGTCGTGCCGCGGAGCAGGACCGCCAGAAAGGCCCGCGACGCCCGTTGCAGCACGCGATCGCGCTCGCGGCGGCGCTGCTGCTCGTGCTGGTGATCGGGCTGGGATTCGACGCGTTCCTCACCAGCGTGCAGAAGGTCATGCGCATGCTCGACGCAGAGGAAGCGCGACAGAAGCAGCAGCAGCAGCAGGAGCAGGTCGCACCGGATCCGGCGGAGCCGATGCCCGCTTACGTCGTGCCCGAAGACGAGTGACCGGCGCGCCCGCGGCGCCAGGCATACAGCGGCAGCGCCACGGCCCAGACCACGGCGAACGCGATCGCTTCGCGCGGCGTCGCGGTCTGCCACGCGATCCAGCCGATCAGCGCGCACGTGAGCACCGGCACGAGCGGCCCCCCGGGGATCCGCAGCGGCGCGACGTCGGTGCGGACGTCCTTGCGCCGCAGTTCCAGCACGGCCACCGCGCCGAGCGCGTAGACCGCGAGCACGGCGAGGTTCGCGACGACGGCGAGCTGCGCGAACGTGCCCGTCGACGACACCAGCGCGACGATCACGCCGTACGCAACGATGGCGACATGCGGCGTGTGGTATGACGCGTGCACCTGCGCGAGCCGCCGCGGCAGGAATCCATCGCGGGCGAGGGCGTAGAACGTGCGCGGCGCGGCCAGCACGGCCCCGGTCACCCACCCGAGCATCGAGATGGTCGCGCCCGCGAGCAGGACCGTCGCGCCCGCATCGCCGGCGAACACGCCCGCCGCGCTCGCGAGCGGGGCGACGGTGTCGCTCGCGAGCAGCGATCCCAGTACGCCGAGTGCGACCAGCTGGATCGCGAGATAGAGCAGCGTCGCCGCGAGCAGCGCGAGCGCGACCGCACGTGGCACCGTGCGCGCGGCGTTACGCACTTCGCCGGTCGGCCCCAGCGCCGACTCGATGCCGAGGAACGCGAACACCAGCACGCCGCTCGTCGCCGTGACCTGCGACGGCGACGGCCACGCGTCGATCCGCAGGTTCGCGGGCTCGACGAACCACGCGCCCACCAGCACGAACGACAGCAACGGCACGAGCTTGGCGGCGGTCGACCATTCGACCAGGCGTGCGCCCCAGCGCAACCCGCGCACGTTGACGCAGACCAGCGCGCCGACGAGCAGCAGCGTCATGGCGGCCGCCCACCACCTGCCGTCGAGTCCGAGCAGACGCGCCGCGGTCTGCCCGAGCAGCGCCGCGATCGCGCCGCCCGCCGTGACCGTGGCGACCGCGAGCAGCACGCCCGTCACGAAGCCGAGGAACGGGCCGAGCCCGACTTCCACGTAGGCGTATGGCCCGCCCGTGATCGTGACGCGGCTGCCGGCTTCCATGAAGATCATCACGACCAGCGCCATCACGATGGCGCACACGAGGTACGCGAGTGGCGCGGCCGATCCGAGTTGCGCGACCGCGATCGCCGGCAGCACGAAAATGCCGCTGCCGACGGTGTAGTTGAAAATGTGCGCCGTCAGCTGGCGCAGGCCGAGTTCGCGGACGAGCAGGCGTTCCGGATCGGTGCTCACGCGGTCAGAAGCTCATCTGCGGCGGCTCGTCGTCGTCACCGAATTCGGCGCCGGCGCGCACGAGCGCGACCCACTGCGCGGTCGTGAGCGACACCTCGCGGTGCGGCGCGGGCCGCACGATGCGCAACGACGTGTCGCCCGCAACCAGCAGGCCGCAGTCTTCGGGAACCTCGGCCGGGTCGGCGATGCCCTCGGCGATCACGTAGTGGAACGTCTGCGAGTACGACTGGTAGCCACGCCGCTTGCCGTCCTTCTTGAGGTCGCAGAGCAGGTCCGCCCGGCGCACTTTGATCTCGTGCACGGCGGGCTGCAACCGTCGCGACACCGTCGCGTGTCGCAGCGAGAACACGTCCGGCTTCGACAGCGCCCAGCGTTCGTCGAGCCGCGTGCGCAGCGCGATGCCGCGGAAGACCAGCCGCTTCTGCGCGAGCAGCCAGCGGGCGACGCGGTCGACCAGCGCATCGTGCTCGGCGTGCGCGCGCCGGTTGCAGTCGAGTTGCCGCGCCAGCAGCGCGATGCCCGCGTCGGTCACGACGACCCGCTCGAGCCCGCCGCCGGTTTCGCGACGCACGAACCCGCGGTCCAGCAGGTCGAGTTCGACGTTGTCCTGGCACGGCCAGCCGGCGGACCGGAAGTACTGCCGCAGCCGCCGCAGGTGGTGGCGGGTCAGGCCCGCCCCCTCGGGCGCGACCGTGTAGCGCGGTGGATGCTTCATCTGCAACTAGCGGGGCGGGCTGTGCTAAAAGGCGGCACCTTATCGAATCAGGATCCCACGATGTGGCGCAAGGCCTGTCTCGGGCTGCTGCGACTGCTGCGCTGGCGGAGCGTGCTCGTGCCGCCGCCGGAACCTCGGGGGCTGGTCCTCGTGTACCCGCACACCTCGAACTGGGACTTCGTGATCGGCATCCTGTTCAGCATCGGCAGCGGCTTGAACGCCCAGTGGATGGGGAAGGACACGATGTTCCGCTGGCCGTTTCGCGGCCTGCTGCTGAGGATCGGCGGCGTACCGATCAATCGTCGCGAGCGATCCGGCCTGATCGCGGCCCTGCTCGAGGAGTTCCGGCGGCGCGAGCGGATGTGGCTCGCCGTGGCGCCGGAGGGTACGCGTGCCTACACCGACCACCTCAAGTCCGGGTTCTACCAGATCGCGCTCGCCGGGAACCTGCCTATCGGGCTCGGCTACATCGATTACGGCCGTCGCTGCGTCGGCATCGACACGTACGTCCGCATGACCGGCGACGAAGCCCGCGACCTCGCGACCTTGCGCGGCTTCTATGCCGACAAGCGCGCCCGCGTCCCCGGGCTCGTGGGCGAGTTCAGGTTCCGTGCCTCACAGGAACCATAGGGAGCATTACGAATGGGCTTGCGCAGCGCGCGGCCCAAGAATGAGTTCCCGGACGCAGCAGGTGTTCGCCGGTGCCTCCCGTTCCGCACATTCCGCCGGTCGATGCCGTGAAGCGTGATGCGCACAGCTTCGCGTTCGTGCTGCATCCGCTCACCGTCGATTACCTCGCCAAGCATCCCCGCTTTCGCTGGACGCGGCAGTTGCCGCGCGCGCTCGTCGAGGCCGGCGCCGCGTACATGCCTGCCATGCGCGTCGGTCGCGCCCGGGGCGGATGTTCGCCAACCACGGGTCAACCGATCGAGGGACTGATCTATGCCCTCGGTGCGACGCCGCGGCAGATGCTCACGCGCGCGCCCGAGTTCACGTATCGCCGGCTCGACGCGGCCGTGCGCGACGCTGCCGGGCGCGGCGCCAAGATCGTGGGGCTCGGCGCGTTCACGAAGGTCGTGGGCGACGCGGGCGTGACCGTCGCGCGCCGCGCGTCGATCCCGGTCACGACCGGCAACAGCCTGACCATTGCCGCGACGCTCGAGACCGCGAAACTCACTGCGCGGCGCATGGGTTGGGCGGACCTGGCGCACGGCAAGGCCATGGTCGTCGGCGCGACGGGCGCGATCGGCTCCGTCTGCTCACGGCTGCTCGCCGCGGCGGTCCGTGACGTCGTGCTGGTTTCGATCGAGCCCGACCGGCTCGTGGCGCTCAAGCAGAAGATCGAGGCCGAGACGCCGGGCGCGCAGGTGGAACTCGACACGTCGACGCAACGCCGGGTCGGGGATTGCGACCTGATCGTCACGGCGACGTCGGCGTTCGGGCAGCGCGTGCTCGACGTGAGCCAGTGCAAGCCGGGCGCGGTGATCCTCGACGTCGCGCTGCCGCCCGACATCTCGGCCGAGGAGGCGGCGGTGCGCCCGGACGTGCTGGTCGTCGAAAGCGGCGAAGTGCTGATCCCGGGGCCCGTCGATTTCAGCTTCGACATCGGCCTGCCGCGGGGCGTGGCCTATGCGTGCCTGGCCGAAGCCGCGTTGCTCGCGATGGAAGGCCGCTTCGAGTCCTTCACGCTCGGTCGCGACGTCGACCCCGCGCGCGTCAAGGAAATCTACCGGCTGTTCCGCCGCCATCGGTTCGCGATCGCGCCGTTGCGAACGTTCGGTGTGCCGTTGACGGACGCGCTGGTCGACGAAAAGATCGGACGCGCCGAGGAGTTGTTGCGCGACCCGGCGCTG
>DASUYI010000540.1:0-2708 GCA_036377475.1 Steroidobacteraceae bacterium
CATCAACCAGATGGTCTACCTCGCCGACCTCAAGGTTCCGGACAGTGTCGAGATTCCCGAACTGACGCACGGTCGCAACTCGCCCGTCGTCTCGATCCACCACGCGAAGGCGGAAGTCGAGCCGGAAACCCCGGCGGGCGAGGCCGGCGCGGTGGCGGCGACCGCGGCTCCGGGCGCAGCAGCTCCGGCGGCGGCCCCGGGTGCAGCCCCGGCGGCGGCCAAGCCGGCCGAAGCGGCCAAGAAGGACGCCAAGAAGTAACCGGGCCGGTCCCGTCGTGCGCGCGAGCGTGCGGCTGGATGGAGCGGGTCGCCCCTCACGTGCGGGGCGGCCCGATTACTTTTCGAGGGCATCGAGGTCGTCATGGCTGGCACTCCGTTGCAGATCGTGGTCGGACTGGGCAATCCCGGCCCCGAGCATCGACTCACGCGCCACAACGCCGGGTTCTGGTTCGTGGACGCGCTCGCGTACCGGCACGGCGCGCAGTTCCGCTCGCATTCGCGCTACCAGGGTGAGATCGCCAAGGTCGGCATCGAGGGCACGGAACTCGTGCTGCTCAAGCCGCAGACGTACATGAACCGCAGCGGCCTCTCGATCCGCGCGCTGATGGACTACGTGAAGGCGCCGGCGTCGCAGGTCCTCGTCGTGCACGACGAACTCGACCTGCCGTGCGGCGTGGCCCGCCTCAAGTTGGGCGGCGGCCACGGCGGTCACAACGGCCTGCGCGACACGATCACGCACTGCGGGCCCGACTTCTGGCGCCTGCGCCTCGGCATCGGTCACCCGGGCGACAAGTCGCAGGTCATCGACTACGTGCTGCAGCGCGCGCGTCCGGCCGAGGAGAACGCGATCGTCGACGCGATCGACGCGGGCCTCGAGTCGTTGGGCGCATTCCTGCGCGATGGCGCCGAGAAGGCGATGCACGCTCTTCACAGCGTGAAAGCGCCGGATAACGGAAAAGTGTCTAGCGGTTAGTGTCTAGTGTCTGGTCGGAACGCGGCATCTGGCGTCCTGCATGACCACGCGACATCTCGCTCGGCCTTCTTACTGAACACTAGACACTGGACACCAGACACTTTCTCCCATGGGCATCAAATGCGGCATCGTCGGCCTGCCGAACGTCGGCAAGTCGACGCTCTTCAACGCGGTCACGCAGGCGCAGAACGCCGCGGCCGCGAATTATCCGTTCTGCACGATCGATCCGAACGTCGGCGTCGTGCCGGTGCCGGACTTGCGACTGAAGGCGCTCGCCGCGATCGCGAAACCGGAAAAGGTCCTCCCGACGACGGTCGAGTTCGTCGACATCGCGGGCCTCGTCGCGGGCGCGTCGAAGGGCGAGGGCCTCGGCAACAAGTTCCTGGCACACATCCGGGAGACGGACGCCATCGCGCACGTCGTGCGCTGCTTCGTCAACGACGACGTCGTGCACGTCGCGGGACGCATCGACCCGCTCGCCGACATCGAAGTGATCAACACCGAGCTCGCGCTCGCCGACCTCGAGACCGTCGAACGCGGACT
This sequence comes from Steroidobacteraceae bacterium, assembly GCA_036377475.1. GTDB lineage: Bacteria > Pseudomonadota > Gammaproteobacteria > Steroidobacterales > Steroidobacteraceae > RPQJ01. The sequence goes on from DASUYI010000540.1 coordinate 1,517, forward strand.
GCAGCGTGCCGAGAAGGCCTCGAAGGCGGGCGACAAGGACGCGATCCGGCTGCGCGAGCTGCTCCGGCGCATGCGCGACCACCTCGATTCGGGGAAGCCCGCGCGGACGTTGCCGATGGATACGATGGCCGAAAAACCGCTGCTGCGCGAATTCTGCCTGATCACGCTGAAGCCGCTGATGTACGTCGCGAACGTCGCGGAAAACGGGTTCACGAACAATCCGTACCTGGACGTGGTCCGGGAGCGCGCCGCGGTCGAGGGCGCCGACGTCGTGCCGGTCTGTGCCGCGATCGAGGCGGAGATCGCCGAACTCGACGAAGGGGACCGCCTGGCGTTCCTCGAAGAACTCGGCCTGCACGAGCCCGGGCTCGATCGGGTAATCCGCGCGGCCTATCACCTGCTCGGACTGCTCACGTTCTTCACCGTCGGGCCCAAGGAAGTCCGGGCATGGACGACCCACGCCGGGGCGCTCGCGCCGCAGGCGGCGGGCGAGATCCACACGGACTTCGAGAAGGGTTTCATCCGCGCGGAGGTGATCTCGTACGACGACTTCATCGCCTGCAAGGGCGAGCAGGGCGCCAAGGAAGCGGGGAAAATGCGGCTCGAAGGCAAGGAGTACGCCGTCCGCGAAGGCGACGTGATGCACTTCCGTTTCAACGTGTAGCGTGCCCCGGCGGGAGACACGCCGTCGACTGGCCCCGCGAGCCGTGAGTCCTATCTGAATGCCGCGATCGACTTGAGGTCGGTGACGTCCACCAGCGCCCGCACGCACGCGGACGGGATGACGCGCAGCTCAAACAACTCCAGGGACACAGCGCGGACGGCGGCTGCGACGACGAAGCGGCAGAGGACGAGGCGCCCGAATGACTTCGTCTTGACTCGGAAGTCCTGCCTCGCCAGAATTCGCGGTCCCCAACGGCCCCCATTCCGTGGGCCGCCGGCCGGAACCGTGTGGTGAGGTAGCTCAGACGGTTAGAGCGAGGGATTCATAACCCCTAGGTCGGGAGTTCGATTCTCCCCCTCACCACCAACCTTTCTTCGACGAGGTTCGACAGTGTCCCGCAAGGCCCGGCCGCTTTGTCGCGGGACACGCTCCCAGGCTTGGTGTGCCGCCCGCATTTGGCGCACACATCTCGCCAATGAGTCCGACATTTTTTCTGTTCCTCAACGCGTCTCGTGTACGTGTGGCCCC
>DASUYI010000541.1:0-8070 GCA_036377475.1 Steroidobacteraceae bacterium
CCAGGCGCTCGCCGACAAGGTCAAACCTGGCGTGCCGATGTTCGTGTCCGCCCGGGAACCGGGCATCCCCGGGCCGCCGATCGCGGCGGTGCGCGTCACGACCGACCAGCTCCCGGCCACGATCGTGCTCAGCGACGCCAATACGATGATCCAGGGCCGCGACCTCTCGTCGGTCAACGACCTCGAGATCGTTGCGCGTGTCGCGTTCAGCGGCGAAGTCGCGACGCGCAGCGGCGACCTCATCGGCAGCGCGGTGCAGAAGAAGGGCGCCGGCGAAGACCTCGAAGTCGTGATCTCCAGGGTCCAGCCCTGAGGTGTCGAACCGCAAGATCCACCTGCGGTTCCCGGCACTGCCATCCGGCCTGGCGAGTTACCCAAGGGTCGTCCTGACGCGGCGACCGGACCTGCTCGAGGTCACGGCGCCGACCGAGTTCGACGTGCGCGTCGACCGCGTCCGGATCGACGCGGCCCGGGTCGCGGCGTATGCCGCGGTCTGCGGATTCGATTCGGCACGGCTGCGCGACGGCTACGTCCCGATCACGTATCCGCACGTGCTCGCGATGCCGCTGCACCTGCGGATCATGGCCAACGAGCGCTTCCCGCTGCGGCCGATGGGCCTGATCCACCTCTCCAACACGATCGCCATGCCGGGCGAGCTGCGCGCGGGGCAGTCGCTCGATCTCGTCGTGGCGGCGCGCAACTATCGCAAGACCGACGCCGGGCTGCTCTTCGACATGGACACCGAGATGAGCGCGGGCGGACGGGCGGTCTGGCGCGAAACCTGCGTGTTCATGTCGCGCTGGCCGGACTCGGCACAGCGCACCGGGGGTCGTCCACCGCGGCCACCCAAGGCGCCGAAGGACGCGAGCGTGCTCGCCGAACTGAACGTAGGGCTCGGCACGGCATGGGAATACGCGCGCGTCTCGGGCGACTTCAATCCGATCCACCTCAACGACCGGGCTGCGCGGTTCTTCGGGCTGCGCGGCGCGATCTCGCACGGCATGTGGTCGCTCGCGCGCAGTCTCGCGCCGAAGCCCGGCGCGGCGCCCGATGGTGAATCGCGACTCGAGACCCAGTTCCTGACGCCCGTGCAGTTGCCAGCGCGGGTCAACGTCAAGGAATGGACGGAAGAGGGCGGCGCAAAGCGCGCGATGTGCGACGTCCGCACGGGACGCGTGCACATGGTCGCCTACTGGAAGTGATTAGCGGATAGCGGTTAGCGGATAGTAGGAAGCCGACAACGTCGGCGCGCGGCGTAGCCGCTTCCTACTAACCGCCAGACACCGGACACTAGACACTATTCCTTCGGCTTCACCACCAGCACGTTGTCGACCTGCTTGACGCCCGAGACGTCCGCGGCGACCTTGCCGGCACGTTCCTTCATGCCCTGCGACGTCACGAAGCCTGCGAGCTGCGTCACGCCGTTCTTGGTCTCGACGTTGATCTGCATGCTCTTGACGTCCTTGGCGTCCATCAGTGCAGCCTTGACCTTGCCCGTGACCAGGCTGTCGTCGAGCTTGGTGCCCATCGAAGTCTTCGGCGCGATCGCGATGCTGTTGATCACCTTCTTCACCCCGTCGACGTCCGTCGCCAGCTTGCCCGCGGCGTCCTTTTCCGCCTGCGATTCGACGAACCCGCTCAGCTGCACGGTGCCCTTGTAACTCTCGACGTTGATCTGCATCGAGCTCGTGGCCTTGTTGTCGAGCAGTCCCGCCTTGATCGACGCGGCGATCGTGCCGTCGTCGACCATGTCGCCGGTGGTCTTCTGCGCGAACGCCGGCGCGGACAGGGCCGTCGCGAGAGTCGCGACCACCGCGACCAGTGTCGTCTTCGTCTTCATCATGCAGAGTCTCCTGAAGCTGCGCGCGCGTGCATCGACGCGCCCGCGTGTGGTGGGCGAACCCCGGACCTGCATTCTAAGCGCGCGGCGCGGTGGAAAGACCCTTCGTGGCGTGTGATCATGACCCGATGCCCGCGACCCGCGTCCTCGGCCTCACCGGCAGCTGCAACCTGCGCGATTTCGGTGGTTACGACACCGGCGACGGGCGACAGGTGCGTCGCGGCCGGCTCTTGCGCTCGGGCGCGCTCGCGCAATTGTCGCCGGACGCCGTGCGCGCGCTGCAGGCTCTGCCGCTCCGCGCGGTTTGCGACCTGCGCCGGACCGACGAGCGCCGGCTGCACCCGAACCCCCGGTTCGGACCGGACGTCCGTTGCTTCGAATGGGACTCGGCGGTCGGGACCTCGCCGATCCGCGAGCGTCGGTTCATGGAATCGGCGTCCGTCGAGGCCGCCCGCGAAGCGATGCTCGCGATGTACAGACGCATCCCGTTCCTGCTGCAGGAGCGGCTGGCCGGCGTGTTCGCGGCGCTGTCGCACGCCGCCGCGGACGGCGCCGTGATCGTGCACTGCTCCGCCGGCAAGGACCGCACCGGCGTGGCCGCAGCCCTCGTACTCGAGGCGCTCGGCGTACCGCGCGAATCGGTCGTCGCCGACTACGTGTTGACGAACGCGGCCGTCGACCTGCAGTCGCAGCTCCTGGGCGACGGCGCGACGGGCGTGGGCCTGTCCGCGACGGCCGACCCGATCCGGGCGCTGCCGGCGTTCGCGCGTGAAGCCGTGCTCGATGCACATCCGGGGTACATCGTCGCCGCGCTCGAGGCCATCGAGTCGCGACATGGCACGGTCGAGCGGTACCTGGTCGACGAACTGGGTCTTGCTCCCACCGGCCTCGTCGAACTTCGAGCGCACCTGCTCGAAGGCTGAACGGACGTGGATTCGCTCATGATCCGATCGGGGCACTGGCTGTTCGCGTTCCTGCTCGCCCTCGGCGGTCTCGTCGCGGGCGCCGCCGGGGCGTCCGAGCGGGCGATCCCGGCGCCGCGCGACGTCGATTACGCGGGGACGATCCGCCTGCGGGTCGACGCGAGCGACGTCGATCGTCGCGTCGTGCGTGTCGAGGAGGTCGTCCCGGTCGGCGCTCCTGGGCCGCTGACGCTGCTCTATCCGCGCTGGCTGCCGGGCAACAACTCGACCACCGGGCCGATCGAGATGCTCGCGGGCCTGCAGGTCCGCACGGATCGCGACGAGCGACTCGCGTGGCAGCGCGATGCCGAGAAGATGCACGCGTTCCACGTCGACGTGCCGGAGGGCACGACGGCGCTGCACCTGCGATTCGACTTCCTCTCGCCGACTTCACCCGACCAGGGACGGCAGGCGATGACCCAGGACCTGCTCGGACTGCAATGGGAGAAGACGCTGCTGTACCCGGCCGGTCACGAGTCGGATCGCATCATGTTCGAGCCGAGCCTGACGCTGCCGGGCGGCTGGGAATTCGCGACGGCGCTCGACGGCGCGCGTCGTCAAGGCGACGTCGTGACGTTCGCGCCGGTGGCGCTCGAGCGGCTGGTGGACTCACCTCTCTTCGCCGGCCCGCACCATCGGCGCATCGAGCTCGATCCTGACCCGGCGGCACCGGTTCGACTGCACGCGTTCGCGGACCGGCCGGCGGAACTCGAAGCCCGGCCGGACCAGGTCGACCTGCACCGGCGCATGGTTGCCGAGGCGCTCGCGTTGTTCGGCTCGCGTCACTATCGCCACTACGATTTCCTGTTCGCGATCAGCAGCCAGTTCGCGCCGATCGGGCTCGAGCACCACGAATCGAGCGAAAATGCCGTGGCGCCCGGATACTTCATCGACTGGAGCGCGTCGGCGCCGGTGCGCGACCTCTTGCCGCACGAGCTGGTGCACTCCTGGAACGGCAAGTTCCGGCGCCCGGCCGACCTGACGACGGCCTCGTACGAGGTGCCGCTGCGGACCAGCCTGCTCTGGGTGTACGAAGGCCTCACCGAATACTGGGGCATCGTGCTGGCCGGGCGCGCGGGCCTCTGGAGTCCCGGATACCTGCGCGAAACGCTCGCGGTCTACGCCGCGACGCTCGACCAGGGCCGCGCCGGCCGCGCGTGGCGCAACCTGCAGGACACGACCCAGCAGCCGATCCTGTTCTACCGCGGCACGCAGAGTTACCCGAGCTGGCAACGCGCCAAGGATTACTACTCCGAAGGTGCGCTGCTCTGGCTCGACGTCGACACGCGAATCCGCGAGCTCACGCGCGGCCAGCGCTCGCTCGACGATTTCGCGCGTGGGTTCTTCGGTGTCGCGGACGGGCGCATCACGCCGCTCACGTACACGTTCGAGGACGTGGTTGCGGCGCTCGCGGCGGTGGCGCCGTTCGACTGGGCTCCGCACCTCCGGGCGCGGCTGGAGAGCCATGGACCGGGCGCGCCGCTCGAGGGCCTGGGGCGCGGCGGGTGGCGGATCGTCTATCGCGACACGCCGGGCGAGGCGCTCGCCGCCATCGACGCGGCCGCCGAACTCGACAGTTTCCTGTTCTCGATCGGCCTCGCGCTCGACAAGTCCGGCACCATCGCCGAGGTGTTCTGGGACAGCCCGGCATTTGCCGCCGGCATCGCGCCGCGCGCCGTCGTGATCGCCGTGGACGGGCGGGCCTATACGGCGAAACTGCTGCGGGAGGCGATCACCGCAGCCCGAACCGATCCCGCCCGCCGGATCGCGCTGCTCGTGCGGCGTGGCGACCGGTATGCGACCGTCGAGCTCGATTATCACGGCGGGCTGCGCTATCCGCGACTCGAGCGCATCGACGACCGCGCAGACGTGCTCGCGGAGATTCTCACACCGCGCACCCCACCCGTGACGAGACGGCCCTAGGCCGCTTTCGTTACGATGCGCACGGCGAAGCGCCAGGCCCTCCGAACGGAACGTGCAACCATGATCGACGTCAGGATGTTGGTGCGTGCGGGCCTGCTGCTCGCGATGGTGGCGCTGCTCAACGCCTGCGCCTCGATGCCGAGCCCTGACCCGCTCACCGTGACGGTGGCCGGCATCGAGGCGCTGCCGGGGGAGGGCATGGAACTGCGGCTGCTCGTGAAGCTGCGGGTGCAGAACCCGAACGACACGCCGGTCGAATTCGACGGCGTCGCACTCAACCTCGACGTCCAGGGCCGCGCCTTCGCGAGCGGTGTCAGCGCGGAAACCGGGGTCGTGCCCCGTTTCGGCGAAACCATCGTCAGCGTGCCGGTCACGGTTTCGATGTTGCGGATGGTGCGCCAGGTCGCCGGCATGCTCGACGGACGGGACGTCGACAAGATCACCTATGCGATGAGCGGCAAGTTGAGCGGCATGACGCTCTTCTCGACCCGACGGTTGTCGGCGACCGGCGAGTTCGCGCTGCCGCAAGAGTCCTCGCCGGACGACCCGGACTGATCGACACGACGCCCCGTGCCCGTGCTCGCGCTGTTTCCGACGCGGGTCTACACCGCGAAACTGCAGGGCCCGGGCGTCGTCGCGTTCAATGGACGGCTGCTGCGCGAATGCGCGCAATACCGCGAGGACGACGTGGCGGGACGCGCATGGTCACGCGAGCGCTACCCGGGCGGCTACACCTCCTACGGGTCGCTGAATCGCATGCACAGGCTGTCGCCCACCTTCGCGCAACTCGAACGCAGGTTGCGCCGCCACGTGCAGGCGTATGTCCGCGCGCTCGAGTTCGACCTCGACGGTCGCGAACTCGCGATGACCGATTGCTGGATCAACATGATGCCCCGCGGGGTCACCCACGGCCTGCACCTGCATCCGCTGTCGACCATCAGCGGGACCTACTACGTGCGCACGCCTGCAGGAGTGCCGGGCCTCAAGCTGGAGGATCCGCGGCTCGACCGCTTCATGGCAGCGCCGCCGCGGCGGGCGGACGCGGGACAACAGCCCTGGGTGACCATGCCGGTCGCTGCGGGCTCGCTGCTGCTGTTCGAGAGCTGGCTCCGGCACGAAGTGCCACCCAACACGGTCGCCGCCGAGCGTGTCAGCATCAGCTTCAACTACAACTGGTTCTGAACTGCAACGGGGAGTCCAGCCGTGAACGACGACCGGGTGCCGATTCCGCGCGATGCCCAGGACGACTACACCGGGCCGATGGCGCAGCGCCGTCGCGAGTTCGTCGCCGAGCGCACGGGTGCGAGGCTCGAGCACGTCGCACACCACTCGATCCTCCCGGCGCAGGTCGCCGGCAACGTCGAGAACTTCCTCGGCGTGGCCCAGGTGCCGATAGGTCTCGCGGGACCGCTGACGATCCTGGGCGAGCACGCGCAGGGTGACTTCTACGTCCCGCTCGCGACGACGGAGGGCACGCTCGTCGCGAGCTACAGCCGGGGCATGCGCGTGCTCTCGGAAAGCGGCGGCGTCACCGTCACGGTGGTCAAGCACTCGATGCAGCGAGCGCCCGTGTTCCGTTTCCGGGACGCGCGCGAGGCGCGGGACTTCGGGCTGTGGCTGGTCGAGCAGTTCCAGGCGATCAAGGGCGTGGCCGAGTCGACGACGCGCGTCGGCAAGCTGCTCGACATCGAACAGTACGCGCTCGGCAACCTGCTCTACACGCGCTTCAACTACACGACGGGCGACGCGGCCGGCCAGAACATGACGGGCAAGGCGACGTGGGCCGCCTGCGAGTGGATCCAGGCGCAGCATCCGCTGCGGCCGCGTTACATCCTCTCGGGGTCGATAGACACGGACAAGAAGCATTCGGCGATCAACACGCTGCGCACGCGCGGCAAGCGCGTGATCGCCGAGTGCACGATCCGGAACGAAGTGATCCAGCGCCTGATGCGCGTCGACACCCGGACCCTGTTCCGTGCACGCCAGATCAGCACGGCGGGCTCGATCATGGCCGGCTCGGCCTACAACGGGCCGCACGCGGCGAACGGCATCACGGCCATGTTCATCGCGACCGGCCAGGACGTGGCGAACGTGGCCGAATCGCACGCCGGCATCACTTACGCGCAGTTGCTCGACAACGGCGATTACTACTGGTCGGTCACCTTGCCGTCACTGATCGTCGCGAGCTACGGCGGCGGGACCGGCCTGCCGACGCAACGCGAATGCCTCGAGATGCTCGGCTGCTACGGTCAGGGCAAGGCCGACCGGCTCGCCGAGATCGTGGGGGCTGTTGTGCTGGCCGGCGACGTGTCGCTCGGCTCCGCCGTGCTCGCGGGCGACTGGGTCAGCAGCCACGACCGGCTCGGGCGAAACCGGCCCTGACGCGTTCGCGGAGTTTTTTTTCCGTATCCGGGGGACACCACATTGTCGAGCGACCGCACGCCGATCCTGAACCTGGTCGACGCTCCGCAGCACTCGGGTGGGCACGGCGACCACTTCGCGTTTTCGATGTCGGAGCTGGCCGGCCCGCTCGGCGCCCGGTCGATCGGCGCCAACGTGACGCGCGTGCCACCCGGCAAGGCGGCGTTTCCGATGCATCACCATCACGCGAACGAAGAGCACTTTTTCGTGCTGAGCGGGCACGGAACGCTGCGCGTGGGGAGCCGCACGTATCCGGTCAAGCCACGCGATTACATCGTCCACCCAGCCGGCGGCCCCGAGGTCGCGCATCAGCTGGTCAACACCGGCGACGAGGACCTGGTCTACCTCGCCATCTCGACGCTGGTGCTGCCGGAAGTCGTCGGCTACCCCGACTCGGGCAAGACCGGCGTGCGCACCCGTGCCGGGCAGGAGCCGGGCACGCGCTTCCTGGTCAAGGACGACGACAAGACGCAGGCCGGGTACTGGGATGACGAAGACGGCAGCCACGTGCGGGCCGTCCTCGGCGATCGTTAGATCGGGATCCATCCCGTGGAACGCTCATCGCTGCGGGTGTTGCGCGAACTGCGCTGGGAACATGTCGTCGTCGAGCTGGCGCTGCTCGTCGTCGGCATCCTGGTCGCATTGGCAGTTGACGGCTGGATCGACGGGCGACGCGAGGCTCGCGTCGAACGGCAGTATCTCGAACTCCTGGCCCGGGACCTCGAGCGCGACCTCGAGATGCTCACCGAAGTCATCGCCTTCGAGAACGCACAAATCGACGCCAGTGTCAGGGCTTACCGCGCGGTGCGAATGGGCGTGGAGGAGGCGGATCGTGAGGCCGTGGCCGAGGCGCTCGGACAACTCACGTCGCGCCGCACATTGCGGCTGTCGCGCGCGACGTACACCGACCTGCTGAGCACGGGC
>DASUYI010000542.1:0-2676 GCA_036377475.1 Steroidobacteraceae bacterium
TGACCGACGGGCACACGCTGACGATGTAGCCCTCCGAGTGAAAGGTCAGCGAGCCGCACAGCGCGGGCGTCATCGCCCCGCTCGACGCGCGCGGGGCGCGTCCCAGCGGTCCGCCCCAGCGGTACGCGTCCGTCATCCACGCGTCGTTGTGGATGGTGCTCCGCGGATCCGGGGCCAGGTGCGGGTTCCGCGGGGCCTTCGTCGCCGTCATCGGCCGGGCGGTCGCCGGAGCCCCGCTGTAGTGCGGGAGCGTCGTCGGCAGCGGGTCGGCGATCGGCACCGCCGCCAGGAGCGCCGCGATCGCGGCCACGCCGAGCATGGTGCGACCGTACCGGGAGCGGGGCTATACTGCGCTGCTCGCGCGGATGTAGCTCAGTTGGCTAGAGCGTCTGCTTGCCATGCAGAAGGTCGAGGGTTCGAGTCCCTTCATCCGCTTTTGTTGAAAGCCCTGCTAGCGCTGGGCTTTCGTCGTTTCTGGGGTCGGGCGCGCACCGGTTTCTAGCTCCCAGCGGACCAACCGAGCGGACCAATCTGTAGTTGGTCTTGCTGCTGACGTCAGCGCCGGCGTGGCTGTTCTCGGTCGAGGATCGCCGCCTCGACGTGCGCCCGGATGAAGCGAACATGTCGGCCCAGCTTCACGCGCGGGAGCGTGCCGTTGCGGCCCCATTCGAGGACGGTCGAGACCGGGACCTCCAAGAGGTCTGCGACCTCACGTGAGGTCATCAGCTCCGCGCGCGTCAGGCCACGCGGCGCGTTGAGGTCATCGAGCGAAAGCTGCACGGTGGTGGTCGATCCCTGCATCGTCGGACAACCGGTCGGCACGAGGTCATGCATCGCTCCGCATGAAGCGCACCGGCGGCGCCGATGCCTCGCACTCAACAAGAGTGCAAGTGTGTGCCGCCCGCTTGTCCCGCTCGCGGACGTTCGCTCACGCCCGGACATGCTCGCGATGGGCGCACGCGAACATCGGTCTCCCGGGTCTGACGGTAGGCGTTGCGCGATGTCTCGCGCGGGGCTCGCCCGAGCGCTGCCGCAACTGCAAGTCTGTGCCTGTCGTCTCAGGCGGCAGGTCACAGCATCTGACGTTGTATTTCCCCATGTCGTCGCCCCTCCGGTCCCGCTCACGATGGGCGATCAGTCGATGTCGCTGCTGCGTTCGGGGATGTGGCGGTGGTCGGTGCGCTTACCGACTTACCCGTGGCGCCGAAAGCGCCGGCCGTCTGGCAGACGCTCGATACTTTGAGCCGTGGAACCAAGAGAGTCGGAGAACGCGTCACACGTAGGCAACCCGCCCACGCACGCCGACGTGGTCAGGATGTTCGTGGTCAGCGACCCACACGCAATCTCCAACCCTGAGCGTTATCACGCATCGAGTGCGAGGAACTTCGGATCTGGTGATCCGCACGAGGACGCCTTCGTTGCCGTAGCCGATGTAGTGCGCAAGGACGCGCTGAAAGCCGAAGTGCTGCTGTGCCCCGGCGACCTCGCCGACGGCAACGACCAAGGCCCGGACGTGCCGGGAATGACGTGGGCCTGGGATCGCTTGCAGGATCTGGGGGCCGCCCTGGGAGCCCGAGTCGTGGCCACGGCCGGCAATCACGACATCTATCGCGCGCCTCCGGGGCAGACGGGGGAGCCAGCGAGGTTCCTGCGGGACCTGCGCCCGCCGTTTCCCACGGCAGACGCGGACGAGTCGGAGGCATACTTTGCGGATGACTTCGTCGTCGTGCGCGAGCGCGACTGGCAGGTCGTGACGCTGAACACCTGTGCCGAGCATGACATCGATCACGAGCGCGGTTCGGTGCGGTACGAAACGGTGGAGCGCATCGCCAGCGTCATCCAGGGCAGCGGCACGGCCGTAAATGTGCTCCAGTGCCATCACCACCCTGTCCAGTGGACGCACTTGAACCGATCGGATCGCGACCATATGCGGCTGGGCGAACGGCTGCTGAACATGCTCGATCTGCACGACGCCGGGCGCTGGATCATCGTGCATGGCCACCGTCACATCCCCGCTGTGGGGTATGTCGGGGAATCAACCTCGGGTCCGGTGCGTTTCAGTGCGGGAAGCGTGAGCTGCGCGCTCCTGCCCGACATCGGCATCGCCGCCCGAAACCAGTTCTACATGCTGGAGTTCGACATACGTGACATCGCGTCCCTCGACCTGCCGGGTGGGGGCCGGTTCGTGGCGTGGGACTGGATCCCAACCCTTGGCGTTCGCAAGCCAACGACGCGCTGGGCGCTGCCGCACCGCGGGGGATTTGGCTATCGCCGCACGGGTCACGAGCTCGCACGCCGATGCCAAGAGATTGCCGACCACACCGGCCACGGCTGGCTCGCATGGTCGCAGTTGATTGCCGCCGAGCCGAGGATGGCATACGTCGCGCCGGTCGATCTACGTGCAATGGCCATCGAGCTCGAGCGGGCTGGCGGTGCGGTCCTGTTCGGCGACGACGGCACGATCGACGAGGTGCACGTTGCAGCCTGATCTGACCGGCGTCCTATCGGCTCAGCCTGACCCGGCCGGCGTGCTGTCGGGCTACAACGCGCGGAGCTGGAGCTTTGCGAAGATCGCTCGGCAGTTCGTCGCGCCGGAGCAGTACTGGATGCTCATTGCCGGTGGCGACAACCAGAGCCTCGTCGGCCCGCGAGGCACCGGGAAGACGACGCTGCTGA
>DASUYI010000543.1:0-5509 GCA_036377475.1 Steroidobacteraceae bacterium
GGCCGCGCCAAGCAGGGCAAGACGGAGCGCTACCGCGAGCTCTTCAAGCACCTGCAGCTCTCCGACGACAAGTTCGTGCCGGCGCCGGGCGAGCGCGGCCTCGTGATGATCTGCTTCACGCTGCCGTCGTTCGACGTGGTCTTCAAGCTGATCCGCGACAAGTTTCCCTACCAGAAGAACATCCTGCGCGAGGACGTGCTGTCGAAGTACGAGCTCGTGTTCAAGCACGACCGCGCGGGCCGCCTCGTCGACGCGCAGGAGTTCCGGCGCATCAACTTCCCGAAGGCGCGGTTCTCGGCGGACCTGCTGGCGGAACTCGAGAAGGAAGCCGCGCGCACCGTGCAGGTCGAGGGCGACGAACTCGTGTTCGATCACATGTACGTCGAGCGGCGGATGACGCCGCTCAACCTGTACCTGCGCGAAGCGCCGCGCGACCTCGCCGCGAAGGCCGTGATCGAGTATGGCCAGGCGATCCGCGACCTCGCGGTCACGAACATCTTCCCCGGCGACCTGCTGCTCAAGAATTTCGGCGTCACGCGGCACGGCCGCGTGATCTTCTACGACTACGACGAGCTCTGCCTGGTGACCGAGTGCCGGTTCCGGGAAATCCCGCAGGCGGAGCACGACGAGGACGAGATGCGGGCCGACGCGTGGTTCTACGTCGGCGAAAACGACGTGTTTCCCGAGACGTTCATCAACTTCCTCGGTTTCGACCCGTACCTGAAGCAGGTGTTTCTCGGGGCGCACGCCGAGATCCTGACGGCCGAGTGGTGGCGCGGCATCCAGGCGCGGCTGCGCGAAGGGGAACTGCTCGAGGTTCTGCCCTACCACCGTCACCGCGTGCGCGTGTTCAGCAGTCTCTGAGACTGCCGCACAATCCGCATCATGCAGCGCCTGCTCCTCGTCGTCGGCGGTCTCCTGGTCGTGGCCGGCCTGGCGTGGCCGTGGCTGTCGAAGCTACCGTTCGGCCGACTGCCCGGCGACGTCGTGATCGATAGACCCGGGTTCCGGTTCTTCGCGCCGTTCACGACGATGATCGTGCTGAGCATCGTCGTGAGTCTCCTGCTCTGGCTCTTCCGGAAATGACCGAGTCCGCCGTCGCATCGTCACGTGGCCTTGCCTGGCTGCTGGCGCTGCTCGTGGTCGTCGCCTTCGCATTCCAGGGCACTCGCGGCATCTGGGAACCCGACGAAGGCCGCTACACCTCCGCCGGCGTCAACATGCACGAGAACGGCGACTGGCTCGTCCCGACGCTCGACGGCGAGCACGCCCACCTGACCAAGCCGCCGATGACTTACTGGGCCATCGCCGCAAGCTTCGCGCTGCTCGGTCACAACGAGTGGGCCGCCCGACTGCCCAGCGCGCTCGCGTACATCGGCACGGGCCTGCTCGTCTTCGGCCTCGGACGCCGCCTCTGCGCGACGCGACCCTGGCTGCCGGCGTTCGTCTGGGCAACGTCGTTCGCGCCCGCGATCGCCGCGAACGTGGTGTCCACCGACCCGATCCTCGTGCTGTTCGAATCCGCGGCCATGCTGGCGTTCGTCGAAGCCTGGTCCCGCGAGGGGCCAGGGGCGCGTCGCTGGTACCTGCTGATGTGGCTGGGCTGGGCCCTCGCGTTCATGACCAAGGGACCACCCGCGTTGTTGCCGCTGCTCGGCATGGTCCTGTTCCTCGCAATCCACGATCGCTCGCGACTGCGGCCATTGTTCCTGCCGGCCGGTCTTGCGCTGTTCGTGGTCGTCGGATTCGCCTGGTTTGCGGTCGTCGTGGCGCAGCAACCGGATCGGCTCGGATACTTTTTCGGCTACGAGGTGTACGACCGGATGTTCACTCCGGCGCACGACCGCAACGCCGAGTGGTACGGCGGCCTCGAAGTGTACGGCCCGATGCTGCTGTTCGGGACGCTGCCGTGGTCGCTGGTGGCCCTGTTCGCGGCCGGCGGGCCGGGCGCTGCCTGGCGCGGGCTTCGCACCCGGCTCCGTGCCCGGCGCGCGGACGACTTGCTGCTGGTCTACTGGGTCCTGGTGCCGCTGCTGGTGCTCTTCCTGGCCCGCTCGCGACTGCACCTGTACGTCCTGCCCCTGTTCGTGCCCCTGGCCCTCGTCATGGCCCGCGGGATCGCACCTGGGCCGAAGGCCACGGACCGGCGGCTCGCATGGATCGTGGGCGCCACGGCAGTCGTGCTCGTCGGATTCAAGGCGTTCCTGGCCTACTGGCCGTATGACCGCGACGCGCGGGAGTTCGCAGCCCAGCTCGAGCGGCTCGTCGACCCGCACTCGATCGAGGAGGTCGTCTTCGTCGGCATGCGGCCGTTCTACGGCCTGAACGTCTACATCGATCGCCACATCGAGGGCATCGACCTCCGCAACAGGCGCTTCGACTACTCGCGGTTCGTCGGCCACCAGGACGTCTGCAGCGAACTTGCGGAACGCGAGCGCTCGGTCTACGGCATGCGGCAGAAGCACGTACGAGCCTTCCTGGCGGCCACCGGACGCTGCGGCGGCCAGCCGCGATTGCTCGGCAAGGTCCATGCCGACGGGCACGACATCGTGTTCTTCCTGGTTCCACCGGCGGCGCCGCCGCCCGGGATTTCGGGCTAGGATTGGCCCCAGAGGTGGGCGCCGCCCACCCTGCCCCGAGAGGTGACGGATGGACCCGATGGCCCGGCTTGCCCGCGCTTGGCTGCTCCCGCTGCTGCTGCTCGTGGCTACCGCGACGTTCGCGCAGGACGCCAATGTCACGCAGCCGATCGCCGACCTCGAGCGACTGCTCGCCGCCGAACCGCTCGTGATCGAGCACGCGGAGATCAGCCGGCCCAAGGCCAAGGGCGACATCACGCTCAAGGCCGACGTCTCCCTCGGCGGCGCCGCGCCGTTGCGCGTCAAACTGCGCAAGGCCGAGCCGGGCGCGAACACGTTCAACAACGTTCCGCGCTACGACCTCGCCGCGTACGAACTGCAGAAACTGTTCCTCGATCCGCCCGAGTACGTGGTGCCGCCGACGACGCTGCGGTTCGTCCCCCTCGCCGACTTCGCGAAATACTCGCCCGGCGTCGCGCGCACGTTCCCGCCGGCGGACCAGGTGCTCGCGGTCGTGCAGTACTGGCTGAACGACATCATAGTCATCGCCGACGTCTTCGACGCGGCACGGTTCGCCGCCGATCCGGTCTACGCGCGCCACATCGGGCAGCTCAACGTGCTGACGTACGTGATCCAGCACCGCGACTCGAACGCGGGCAATTTCCTGATCGGGCGCGCCGAACGCGGCGCACGCGTCTTCTCGATCGACCACGGCGTCGCCTTCGCCTCGGAGGACGCCGATCGTGGCGAACTCTGGAAGGACGTGCGGGTCACGCAAATGCCGGCAGATACGGTCGCGAGGCTGCGGACGATCACGCCCGAGGTGCTCGAGGCGAAGCTCGGCGTGCTCGCGCAATGGGAACTCAAGGACGGCGCGTGGGTGCCGGCGCCGCTGGGCCCGAACAGCTCGCCGCGGCGTGGTGTCCGCCGCGATGGCGGGCAGCTGCAGATGGGATTGACCAGGATCGAGTTGCAGTCGATCCATCGGCTGCTGGGCCGGCTGCTCGAGCGCATCGATCGCGGCGAGATCACGACCGTCGCGCCGCCCGCGACCTGACCCGGAGATCGCCATGCCGCGCCCTGTACGAGTTCACCCCCGTTTTTTGGTCGCGGCCTGCGCCTGGCTGGTCGCGGCCTCGCCCCTTGCGCAGGCGCAGGGCCCGCCCGCGGCGCAGGCGGAATGGCGCGGCGTCGGCCGCGTGATCGCGTTTGCGGACGTTCACGGCGCCTACGACGAAATGGTCACGCTGCTGCGCGAGGCCGGCGTGCTGGGCGCCCAGGATCGGTGGGCCGGCGGTCGAGCCCACGTCGTGAGCCTCGGCGACCTGCTCGACCGCGGCGCCGATTCCCGCAAGGTGATGGACCTGCTGATGCGACTGCAGTCCGAGGCGCACTCGGCCGGCGGAGCACTGCACGTCGTGCTCGGCAATCACGAGGCGATGAACGTGCTCGGCGACCTGCGCTACGTCGATCCGGGCGAGTACGCGGCGTACGTCGACCTCGAGCCGCCCGGATGGCGCGAGCGGCTACGCGCGGACTGGGAGAAAACCCATGGCCCCGGCTCGGGGTCCGCGTTCGACCAGAAGTTCGCGCCGGGTTACTTCGGCCACCGCGCCGCGCTGGCGCCCGACGGCCGGTACGGGCGCTGGCTGCTCAGCCTGCCCGTCGCCGTCGTGGTCGACGACACGCTGTTCATGCACGCCGGGCCGTCGCCGGTGCTGCGTGGCATGAACCTGGCCGACCTCAACACCCGCTATCGCACGGCACTCGTCGAGTACCTGCGGCGGTATTCGCAGCTGGAGCAGGCCGGACTGCTGCAGCCCGGCGACGCATTCGCCGCGCGACCCCAACTTGCGACGGAACGCCTCGCGGCCCGGGCGGCCGGCGGGACGGCAGCGCCGGAACTCGAGGCCGCCGTGAAGGGTTTCACGGAGGCCGACGCCGACCCGCTGCTCAATCCCGACGGGCCCAACTGGTATCGCGGCGCCGCGCTCTGCAACGAAGCGGCCGAGGGCGACGTGCTCGCGCCGCTGCTCGAGCAGTTCAAGGTCGCGCGCGTGGTGGTGGGCCACACGCCGACGCGCAACCTGCGCGCGGTGACACGCTTCGACGGCCGCGTCGTCAAGCTCGATGCCGGAATGAACAAGGCCGTCTACAAGGGTCGCGGGGCCGCGTTGACGATCGAGGGACCGAAACTGAGCGTGCGGTACAGCGGCGAGGCGCAGGCCGCGGTACCGGCGCCCGAAGGCCTGTATGTCGCACCGAACTCCGTGGAAGATGCCGCCGTGACGGCCGCGCTGACCGCCGGCACGGTGTCGGTGACCGGACCCCGCGCGCCCGGTGAGCTCGACGTCGTGATCGAGCACGAGGGCCGCAGGATTCCCGGCGTGTTCCAGCAACGCAGCGCCGGCGACGTCCGCAAGGAAGTCGCGGCGTTCAGGCTCGATCGCCACCTCGGTCTCGGCGTCGTGCCCGCCACGGTGGAGCGCGAGGTGCAGGGCCAGCGCGGCGTGGTGCAGGCACGTCCCGCCAAGTGGGTGTCGCAGGCCGACGTCCAGAAGCAGTCGCTCCGCGCGGGAGGCTGGTGCGCGCTCGAGCCGCAGTTCCAGCTCGTGTACGCATTCGACGGACTGGTGGGCAACGAGGGCCGCACGCTCGAGAGCCTGCTGTTCGACGCGACCGAGTGGTACGTCTACGCCACGAATCACGCGAAGGCCTTCGGCACGGGCCGCAGCTTCCCCGCTTACCTGCAGGCGCAACCGCCGAAGCCGGGCGCCGAGCTGCGGCGGCGGCTGCAACGGCTCGACGAAACCACGCTGGCGTCGGTGCTCGGCGAACTCGTGGACGCGCGGGCACGCAAGGCCCTGCTGGGACGTCGCGACGCATTGCTCGCGCTGCCAGCCGCCGGCTCCGCCGCCGGTCGCTGATCG
>DASUYI010000544.1:0-7062 GCA_036377475.1 Steroidobacteraceae bacterium
TCAGGCGCGTGTGGTACTCCGTGCGCAGTTTCCACGTGAGCGTCCCCTGCACTCGCGCGACGCGCTGGCGCAATGCGTCGGCTTCGGGGCCCTCGGCGCCCTCCAGCGCGCGGCGCAGCGCGGCGAGTCGCTCCGAGTCGATCCGCTCGTCCGTGGTGGCCAGGTATTCCGGCCGCGGCGCGGTCAGCATGTCCTGCAGTCGGTCGGCGACGTGCTGGCGCTGCTCCAGCCGCAGCCGCATCTGCGCGTCCACTTCGCGGAACTGCGCATCGACCTCGGGCAGCAGCGGCTCGTAGTACCGGCCGCGCAGGCCGATCATGTCCTCGAACGCGTCGAAGCTCGACTGCCAGGACTGCAGCTTGGCGCGCAGGTCCTCGAGGTCGAGGTAGTTCTGCAACGACGTCTGGAAGTCGTGCGACGCGAGCAGTTCGGTCAGGTAGTAGGTTTCGGGCGCGTCCGGCAGCGTGCGCAGGCGCACCACCCAGGTCTTGTCCTGGTTGATCTCTTCCCGCACGAGCGCCTGCAGGAACTTGCCGTCGCGGACGCTCTCGATCGACGCGTCGACGCGCTCGATCTGCCCGCTGTACGTCTCGAGTGCACGGCCGTACAGCACGGCCGCGCGGCCATGCACGTCGAGTTTGGCGTACGCGTGCGGCACCGCGAGCATCGCCTCCTGCACGGCGGCGTCGGTCGGCTCGCGCTCGACGAGGATGTTCCAGGGCACCAGCGCGCGGTCGAAGCGCTCGGCCGAGGACTCGGCCCACCCGGCCCTCAGCAGCGCCTGGTTCGAGAACGGGCCCTCGAGTCGAATCCGATCCAGCGATTGCGCGGCGTGGACGAAGTCGCCGGACTCGAATTGCAGCGTCCCGAGCACGAAGTTCGACTTGTCGCGGATGGCCCGTGCGGCAGGATCGTCCGCCTTGAGCTGCCCCGCCCGGTCGAGCTGGGTGACCGCACCCGGCTGGTCGCCCTGCTGGAGCAGCGCGATGCCGAGGTTGTACGCGCTGAAACCGGCGAGCGTTGCGGAATCCTGCAGCGGCTCGAGCACCTCTGCGGCCTCGCGCGGGTGGCCCGTGGCCAGCAGGATGTTCGCGCGCAGGAACTCCACGTCGTCCCGGATCGGCTCGGGCACGGTGCCCTCGATGCGCCCCAGGGCATGCGTGGCCTCGTCGAGCTGGTCCTTCTGGAAATGGATTCGCGCCAGCCGGTATGCAGCCTCGTTGCGGACGTCCTCCGCGACGTTCGCTTCGAGGACCGCCTTGATCGCGCGTCCGGCGCGGTGATGCATCCGGTAGTTGAGCTCGAAGTCGCCGACGTCGAATTCGGCGGTGCGGATGTGGTGATGCAGCGAGTCCAGATTGGGCTCGTCCAGCCCGTAGTACTGCCCGAGTTCGGTGTCGAGTCGCTCGAGCGCGTCGAAGAAGCGGCCCTGGTAGGCGTGATACAGCGCCTCGCCGAAATGCAGGTCCCGCAGGTCGTCGGCCACGACGGGAGCGGTCGCCAGCGCGGTCGCGACGACGGTCCCGAGCAGCCGATATGGCGCTCGTGCCATCCGCGTCACCAGTTTCCGAGTTCGACGGGAGCGCGCCCCGAATCCGGGCCCGCGAGGGTCAGGCCGACGAGCTTCGGTTCCACGCCCTTGCTGAACGTGAACTGCCCGGTGTGGCTGAAGTCCGCGCCACCATGTGCCTTACCGTCGACCTGCACGTCGATCTTGTGCTCGCCGGTGGGCAGGTTGCCGACGTAGAGTCGCTGCACGCCGCCGCGGCGCAACGCGTCGAGTTCCTTGAAGCTGTAGATGTAGTGCGCCACGAGCTGGCCGTCGATCTGCACCCGGACCGCGTCGACACGCGACGGATCCTGGGGCGCGAGCGCGACGAACACCGCCACCTGCGTGTTGGACGGGTACAGCAGTTTTTCCTCGAGCCGGCCGAGTTCGGCAGCGATCTCGAGGACGTCGGACTTGATCTCCTGGACCTGTTCGTCGAGGCCCTTCATCTGCTGCCGATCGGTCCCTTCGGCGCGGCTCGGCGTGTTCCCCAGCAGGAACAGCAACGCGAGCAGCAGCATCAGGCCGAGCACGACCGCGCGAACGGACGAATGTCGTCGCGTCTGCGCGTCGAGCCGTGCATCCCTGCCGCCCGGGGACCGGCCCGGAGCCGCACCCTGCTCGACGAGGGAGTTGAGGGAAATCCGTTCGCGTCCGCCCATGTCACACCTCGTGTCGCTCACTGCGATCGAGCGGGCATGGCAAGCCGAGCAGGTCCGTCACTGGACTGGACTGGATCCGGCGGTCCCGCTGTCATGGGGCCAGGAGCCCGTTAGACCGGAGACTTTGCGTCGCCACCTTTCGATGGCTTTGCCCTTGACTGAATCGCCGGCGAACTATTCAGGACACGTCACGGTCAGTGTGTTGACGTAATTCGCACTCTGCGGGTGTGGCTGGTCAGCCGATGTCACATCCGGACCGGAAATGTCAGGGATGGTAAGTTCCGTCACAGTTTTGTCGACAGGCATTGCGCATGTGCACGATTCGCGCAGGTACGACACGAAGGCAGGTCCGTGCACTCATATTATCTGGTGCGTGACAGCGCGGATTGCGCCAGGCGGTCCGCGCTGCCCGGCGCGTGCGCGAAAAACAGCGACGGCTCGGTGAGCTCGAGTTCGAGCACGACCGGCGCGCCCCGCTCATCGCGGACCATGTCGATGCGTGCGTAGAGCGGTTGCTCGAACGGGATCGCCTCGCACGCGGCCGCCGCGAGCAGACGCTCGTCCTGCCCCGGCTCCCGTGGCCGGATGTCCTCCGGCGCGAACAGGCCCGCCACGAGGCCTTCGTCGAGGCGCAGCAAAGGCCCCTTGCGGACCGCGTGACTCGGCTCCCCGCCGAGGTAGATCAGCGCCGTTTCGCCGGCCGTGTCGACGGTCGACAGGTACGGCTGCAGCATCGCGCTGCGTCGCTCGGCCTCGACCAGCCGTCGC
This sequence comes from Steroidobacteraceae bacterium, assembly GCA_036377475.1. GTDB lineage: Bacteria > Pseudomonadota > Gammaproteobacteria > Steroidobacterales > Steroidobacteraceae > RPQJ01. The sequence goes on from DASUYI010000544.1 coordinate 2,980, forward strand.
AGGTGGGCGAGCGCGCGCTCATGTTCGCCGCGACGGTAGCGCGCCGCGTCGCGCGAGCCGGCGCCGATCGACGGCTTGACGACGAATTGCCCGAACGCACAGGGGGCGCCGGCGCTCAGCGACCCGGGCCCGCCGCGCAGGAATGTCGCGAGCGCCATGGCGGCGTCGTCGCCGGCATCGACGAACCGGGTCGGGACCACGGCCACGCCCGCCGCGTGCAACTCGCCGAGGTAGTGCTTGTCGATGTTCCAGGCCACGACGTCGGCACCGTTGCACAGCCGCGTCTGGCGGGCGCAGGCCCGGGCCCAGTCGAGGAATTCGTCGATGCGCTCGACGTAATCCCAGGTCGAGCGCAACAGTGCGAGGTCGAAGCAGGACCAGTCGACGTCCGCCGCGTCCCATGCGGGCGTCGAGACCTGCGCCCCCAGGCGCTGCAACGCATCCACGAGCGGCGGCATGTCTTCGTCGAGCGGCAGCGCGGCCCGCGCGCTCACGAGGGCGATGTGCGTCAAGTCCGGTTCCCCGTCTGGTGTGTCGATCGGCCTCAGTCGAGCGCGCCTTCGACCCGGTCGCCGAGCGTGCGCAGGACCTGCAACCGAGCCTGGCGCTTGTCGTCGGCCGGCACGACCGTCCACGGCGCGTGCCGCGTGTCGGTGCGGGTGATCATGTCCCGCGCCGCGCGCTGATAGGCGACCCAGTGCTTGCGGTTCGCCCAGTCTTCGGGGTCGACCTTGAAACGCTTGAGCGGATTGCGGTCACGTTCCGCAAAGCGCTCGAGCTGTTTTTCCCGACTCACGTCGAGCCAGAACTTGACGACGACGATGCCGTGCTCATCGAGCTGCCGCTCGAATTCGACGATTTCGTCGTAGCCGCGACGCCAGTCGCGCGTCGGCGTGAGCCGGCGCACGCGCTCGACCAGCACGCGGCCGTACCAGCTGCGGTCGAAGATCGTGTAATTGCCGCGCGACGGCAACTGTGACCAGAATCGCCAGAGGTACGGGCGCGCTCGTTCCTCGGGCGACGGAGCGGAAATCGGGACGACGTGAAACTGTCGCGCGTCCAGCGCGGCCGTGATCCGCCGGATGGCCCCGCCCTTGCCGGCAGCATCCATGCCTTCGAACACCGCGACGACGGCGTGCTCCGCGAAGCGCTTGCGGCGCGACAACAGGGCGAGCCGGCCCTGCAGTCGCTCGAGCTCGCGGTCGTACTGCTGCCCGGTCGTGGTCGCCGGGCGCGCCGCGTGGCTTGCGTGCTTCTTCGCGGAGGACTTGCGGCTTGCGCCCACGCCCGCGCTGTGCGCAACCGCCGCCACGGGCGTCTCCGCCTTCAATGCCTCGAGCAACCGACGGCCGACCTCGAGCGCGCGATGTTGCGCATCCGTCCCGTCGACCAGCAACCACGGCGCCGACGGGTGATCGGTTGCATCGAGGCAGTGCTGCAGGGCGCGCTCGACGTCGCGATAGTGCCGGCACATCCGGCGATCTTCCGCGGTGACGCGCCAGCGGGTCGTCTTGTCGGCCTGAAGCTTCTGGAGCCGCTTCCGTTGCGTCCCGGGCGCGATGTGCAGGTGGACTTTCGCGACCGTGACGCCGTCGTGCGCCAGCATGCGTTCGAGCTGCACGATCCGCTCGACGGGCCGCCGCAACCGTGCCTCGAGCTGCTTCGACGACCCGTCGTGTTCGAGGGCCTGCTGCAGCAGGTCCTGGTACCAGCCCCCGTGCAGGATCGCAATGCGGCCCCTGGGCGGAAGTATGTGCCAGAAGCGCCACATGGGCGGGCGCTCGCGCTCGGCATCGCTGCAGGCCTTGAAACCGTAGACGGTGACGAACTTCGGATCGAGCCAGCCGAGCACCTCGTTGACGACTTCGCTGCGCCCGGCGGCGGGAATTCCCGAGACGACCAGCAGGACCGCGCGCTCTTCCTTCTGGCGGAGCTCGAACTGCGCGTCGAGCATCTGGTCATGCAGGCCCGGCAGCGCGTGCTCGTACTCGTCCCTCGTGAGCCGTCGGCCGCTCAGCACCGCATGCAGGCGACGTCGTGCCATGGGTTCAGCGACGGCCGCGATCGCGGGCAAGCGGCACCTGCTGCGTCACGCAGTGCACGTTGCCGCCGCCCAGCAGGATCTCGCGCCCCGGCACGCCGACGACCTCGCGCTTCGGGAACAGCTCCTGCAGTTGACGGAGCGCCTTGCCGTCGCGCTTCGAGTCGAGCAGCGGCACGACGACGCGACGCGTGCCGATGTAGAAGTTGACGTAGGACGCCGCGAGACGAGCACCGGCTTCGCGCGCCTTGCTGCTCTCGGCCGCGTCGATACCCGCGGACTCCTCGGCCGTCATGTGCAGCGGCCGCGGTTGCTCGAGCTTGTGAACCTTGAAGCGACGGCCTCTCGCGTCGCGCGCGTCCATGAGGCGCTCCCAGGCGTCGCGCGAAATCTCGTACTGCGGGTCGTCGCGGTCGCGGGTCCAGGTCAGCACGACCTCGCCGGGCCGCACGAACGCGCACAGGTTGTCGACGTGCCCGTCGGTTTCGTCCATGTGCACGCCCTTGCCGAGCCAGACGATCGCGTCGACGGCGAGGTAGCGCCTGAGCTGGGTTTCGATCTGCTCGCGCGAAAGCTGCGGGTTGCGGTTCGGGTTGAGCAGGCACTCTTCCGTGGTGATCAGCGTGCCCTGCCCGTCGACGTGGATCGCCCCGCCCTCGAGCACGAACGGTGCGCGGTAGCGGTCACGGCCTTCGATCTCGAGGACCTTCCGTGCGACCGCATCGTCGCGATCCCACGGAAAGTAGAGGCCGCCCTGGAGTCCGCCCCAGGCGTTGAACTCCCAGTCGATGCCGCGAAGCCCGCCGCGATCGTTGACGACGAACGTCGGCCCGACGTCGCGCATCCACGCGTCGTCGCTCGAGAGTTCGACCACGCGGACCGTCGCCGGCAACAGACGTCGCGCGTTCAGGAATTGTCCGGCCGAGACGCCGACCGTGACCGGCTCGCTGGCGGCGATCGCGCTTGCGAGCGCGACGAACGCCTGCTGCGCGGGCTTCGCGCCGAGGCGCCAGTTGTCCGGCCGTTCCGGCCACAGCATCCAGCAACCGGCGTGCGGTTCGAACTCCGCCGGCATCCGGTAACCGTCGCGGCGCGGGTGACTCTCGAGGGTTCGCGTCATCCCGCGATGGTAACAAAGCACTCAACGCGATGGCGCGGACCACCAATGACGACGCCGCAGCCACGCGAGCAGGCCGAGCAGCAGCGCACCCGGTCCGCCGACGTGCCCGCCTCCACTGTCCTGGTTGCTGACGTTGCCGATCGCGAGCGACGACTGCGACGGAGTGGCGACCAATGCCCCGCCGGTCGGTGAAACGAGTTCGAACGTGACGCTCTCCGAGCCCTCTCGTTTCTTGTCACTCGTCGCAATGATCAATATGCGTTGCGGGGAGGCGTCACCGTCGGCCCAGGTCAACGTGACGTCCGACCACCCGTTGCCCGGCACTGACGCGTCGAAGTCCGTGCCAGGTTCGGCACTGCCGCCGACCAATCTCACGGTCACGGACACCTCGCCCGACGCATAGAAGTCGCGGGTGACCCAGAGCTCGTAGGTCGAGCCCTCGCTGATGGTCTCACCCGTCTGCATGAAGCGAAATTCGCCGGACGGATAAGACGTGCCCGCAATCGCAACCTCCATGCCGTGCACGCCGAGGCCCGCGCCGCCTTCGGTCGACTCGAGCACGAGTTCGAAGAACTCCGGATTTTCGTCCAGGCTGTCCTGAAGTATCGGGACGACGACCTGGCGCTCGCTCGAGTCGCCGTCGGCCCAATCGAAGCGTCCCGTCACGGGTGTGAAATCCGACCCTGCCGTCGCGGTGAAGCCTTCCGGGGAGCGCGCGACATACGAGACGGCGACTGCGCCGGCGCTGCCGCCCATGCGGCGCACCGTCACGAGCGCCTCGCCCGACTGCTCGGTCCCGAACGCACTCGCCTGGTCGATGCCGATGATCCCGGGCCCTGCGCCGGCGTCGTCCCCGAGCAGTCGCGCGACAAAGCCGCCGTTGAAAGGCAACATGCCACCCGCGAGCACCAATGCATCGTTC
>DASUYI010000545.1:0-2798 GCA_036377475.1 Steroidobacteraceae bacterium
GCCCTGCATTTCGGGGTTCGTGAATCAATGGGAGATACCCATGGGCAGGCGCTAGCCTCCCGCCTCGAACAGCAGGTCATCGATCGGTTGCGGGCGCGTTTCCCGGCCCTCGCCGGCCAATGGCCGCCTGCCGGGCGCTGAGGCGTGACCAGTATGGACGTCTCCTCGATCGGCGCGCTGTCCGGTGTGATGGGGGCACTCGTCGGCGGCTCCGCGTCCATCGCGACTGCGTGGCTGACGCAGAGATCGCAGAGCCTGCGTGAACTGGTCCGGGACGAGGTGCAGAAGCGCGAAGCGTTGTATGGCGAATTCGTCGGCGAGTGCGCGAGGCTGCTCATGGACGCGTTCACGCACGCGCTGGAGAAGCCCGAAACGCTGCTGCAGGCGTACGCACTGGTCAACCGCATCCGGCTCTGCGCATCACCTCCGGTCCTCAGCGAGGCGGAGCGACTGATGGTGCGGATCACCGACCAGTACTTCTCGAGCAACCGCACCGTCGAAGAGTTGCGTCGTCTCGCGCGCTCCGTCGAGGCCGATCCACTGCGGCCGTTCGGTGAAGCCTGCCGCGCGGAACTCGCGGCGATGCACAAGCTGACCTGACGGGGCGCAGAGGAGCCTCGCCGGAGCCACTAAATCCAGACGGAATGACGACGCAACGCTGACCACTCCAGTCTCGCGGACCAATACGCTGGGCATACCTCGAGTTCCAACGTCACACCTGTTCCGATGCGCACATTTCCACACAACCCCACGATTTCCTCGCTGGCCAGCCTCGACGTGCGGGCGGCGTTCGTGACGCTGACGGCGTCGATGGCGTGCGCGCTGGCGGGGTGTGCGACCCCCACGCTCGAATCCAGCGTCGAAGTGCCCAACCAGTACGCGGCCGCCTCGCAGTCCGAGACCGGACCGGAAGCGGCGTGGTGGGAGAACTTCCAGGATCCCGTCCTCTCCGATCTCATACGCCGCGCCGCACTCGAGAACCGCGACGTCAAGGTGGCCGCCGAGCGCCTGCGCGCCGCGCGCGCCGGCGCGAAGGTCAGCCGATCGTGGCTGTTTCCGAGCATCAGCGGCGTCGCCGGTTACAACGAGCAGCGAACCGGCTACGACTGGCCCGTCACCGAAAGAGTGCCCGACACCAAGGCCGGCGGCGCTGGCCTCGACGTGTCCTGGGAACTCGACCTGGCCGGTGGCCTGCGCGCGGGCGCCAAGGCCGCCGAGGCCGACGCACTGGCGGCCGCCCACGGCGTGCGGGGCGTGCGCCTGCTCGTGCTGAGCGACGTCGCAACGAACTACTTCATGCTGGTGGGCGCGATGCGCCAGCTCGAGACCGTGCGCGCGATCGCGGCCGCACAGGACGAGACATTGCGGCTCGTCACGGCGCGCCATCGCGTGGGCCTCGGCACGCCGTTCGACGTCGAGCGGGCGCGGACCGCCGCCGCGAGCGCGCGCGCCGCGATCCCGCCGCTCGAGACGGTCGCCGCCGTCTCGCGTCACCGTATCGCCGTGCTGATCGGCGACCAGGCGGCCAACGCGGCGAACATCACGCCGTGGCAGGGCGTCCTTGCGGTGCCCGAGACCAGGTCGGGCCAGCCCGCGGAACTGCTCGAGCGCCGCCCCGACCTGCTGGCCGCAAAGGCGCAGCTGGATGCAGCGAACGCACGCCGTCGGCAGGCCCACGCCGAATGGTTCCCGCATGTCTTCGTCGACGCGCTCTTTGGTCGCGCGACGATGGACCTCAACGGTCACGCACTCGGGGCGACGCGCTTCACGAACGCGTCCGCGATGCTGGCCATGCCCATCTTCAACGCAGGACGCACGCGCGCGATCAACGACATCGCCGAGGCCGGGCAGCGCGAAGCCCTGCTGCTTTACGAGGACGCCATCGTGCGAGCCCTGGAAGACGTCGAGAACTCGCTAGTCGCGTTCGGCAACGAACGGAACCGCGCAGACACACTCAGGATCGCAGCCACGTCCGCCGACTCGGCGTTCAGCCGCGCGCAGTCGCTGTACGACCGCGGCCAGATCGACCTGTTGCCGCTGCTCGACGCGCAGCGCACCAGGCTCGCCGTCCGCGTCAGCTCGAACGACAGCGACACGCAGCTCCTGCTCGACAGCGTGCAGCTCTACAAGGCCCTTGGCGGAGGCTGGCAGGTCTTCGAGCCCGTCGCCGCGAACACGTCCAAGAAACCATGAAGACCCCGACCAGATCCCGAGGAACCGCAGTGAAGACGTCTATCGCCCTGGTCGCCGTCGTCGTGCCGCTCACCGCGGTGCTGACCGCGTGCAGCCACGAGCCCGCCCCCGAAGTGCTGCGGCCCGTCCGCACCGTCGAAGTCCGCTACGGCGAAGCGCGCGAGGAGAATCGCTACGTCGGAACCGTGCAGTCCCGTCACGAGGTCGACCAGGCGTTCCGGGTCGGCGGCAAGGTGGTCGAGCGTCGCGTGGACGTCGGCGACGTCGTGCGCGAGGGCGACGTGCTCGCCGTGCTCGACGACAGTGATTACCGGCTGGCCGTGCTGGCCGCCGAACAGCAGCTCACCGCGGCGCTCGCGAATGCGCGGCAGGCCGAGTCGGACCGCAAGCGTCTCGAAGACCTCAAGACCGACGGTTCGGTCAGCGTCGCCGACGACGAGCACGCACAGAGCGCCGCGCAGACGACCAAGGCCGCTGCCGAGGCGCAGGCGCGCCAGCTCGAACTGGCACGCAACCAGCTGGAGTACACCACGCTGCGCGCGCCGCGCGGCGGCGTCGTCACGGCCATCCGCTTCGAGGTCGGCCAGGTCGTCGCGGCGGGCCAG
>DASUYI010000546.1:0-4692 GCA_036377475.1 Steroidobacteraceae bacterium
ACCGCTGCACGCGCCGTCGATCGCGTTGCGTCGCCGAACACGAGCCACCCGAGCAGGCACGGGCCTCCTTCGCGACGCTCGATCACCCACGACACGGTGCGCCCCTGCGACTCGTGCTCGACGCGCACGGGCGCATGATCAGCGACGTCGAGCCCGGTCGCGTGCACGAGCCGGTCGTTGCCGAGCAGCAGGTCCCGTCCGTCGATGCGCGCCTCGACGCCGCGTCCTGCGAGCACGGTCACTCCCTCGACGGTCACCGGTCTGACCGACCGCTCGCGAGCGGCATCGAGCACGGCGGAGGCGAGCGGATGGCTGCTGCCGGACTCGATGCCCGCGGCGAGTGCGAGCAGTTCTTCGTCAGTCACCGCGAGTCCCCGGCTGGCTACGAGTCGCGGCGTGCCCTCGGTCAGCGTGCCGGTCTTGTCGAAGGCGATCGTGCGCAGGTCGCGCGCCGCCTCGAGCGCCTCGGCGTCCTTGACCAGGATCCCGGCCTTCGCGGCGACGCCGGTACCGGCCATGATCGCGGTCGGCGTCGCGAGCCCGAGCGCACACGGACACGAGATCACCAGCACGGCGACCGCGTTCAGCGTCGCGACGTCCCAGTCGCCGTCGACGAGCCCCCAACCGAGGAACGTCGCGAGCGCGACCGCGACCACGATCGGCACGAAGACGGCGCTGACGCGGTCGACGACGCGCTGGATCGGGGCTTTTTTTGCCTGCGCCTCCTCGACCAGCCGGATGATCCGTGCGAGCGTGGTCTCGGCGCCGACCGCGGTCGTGCGCACGACGAGCCGACCTTCGCCGTTCACGGCGCCCCCGGTGACGCGATCGCCGGGCGTCTTGGCGACCGGCAGCGATTCACCGGTCAGCAGCGATTCGTCGGCGTGGCTGTGACCCTCGAGCACGGCGCCGTCGATCGGGATCTGTTCGCCCGGCAGCACGACGACCTCGTCGCCGACCCGCACCGCCGCGATCGGCACCTGCGCCTCGGTGCCGGCCCGGCGCACGCGCGCGACGTGCGGGCGCAACGCCTGCAGCGCTCGGATCGCCGCGGTCGTCTGGCGTCGGGCGCGCGCCTCCAGCGACTTGCCGAGCAGGACCAGGGCGATCACGACCGCAGAAGCCTCGAAGTACAGGTGCCCCTGCCCACCGTGTCCCGCCAGCCACTGGAAGACACTCAGGCCGTACGCAGCGCTCGTGCCGATCGCGACCAGCAGGTCCATGTTGCCGGTGCGCGCACGCAGCGCCTTCCAGGCGCCGACGTAGAAGCGTCCGCCGAGCCAGAACTGCACCGGCGTCGCGAGCGCGAACTGGACCCACGCGGGCAGCGACCAGTCGAACCCGAGCGTCATTGCCAGCATCGGGAGCACGAGCGGCAGCGCGAGCGCTGCGGCGAACAGCACGTGGCGGGTTTCCTTCGAGACACCGGCCCGCACACTGGCGGGCGTCGCAGGTGGCACCTCGTCGATCACCGGGGCCGCGGTGTAGCCGGCCTGCTCCACGGCGGCGACCAGGGCGCGCGGTTCGGTGCCCGCCCGCACCGACACCGAGGCCTGTTCGGTTGCGAGATTGACCGTGGCCGACGTCACGCCGGGTACGCGGCCGAGCGCACGCTCGACGCGCGCCGAGCACGACGCACAAGTCATGCCGCCGATCGCGAAACGCAAGGTCCCGACCGAGGGTTCGAGGGTGGTCACCGTGTCCGCCATGGGCGTATGGTGCGCCTTCCCACGTTGGGAAGGTCAATCCACGACCGGCGGGCGCGTGGCGGCCTGCACTCCGTGTACAGTGACGAACGGCGCGGCTGACGTTCACTCGCGGGAGCCTGCCGAGTGACGAACCGCCCGCCGTTCAAGGGTCCGTGAGCGGAGAACGAGATGCTGCTGGACGTCCGTAAGATGACCTGCAACCACTGCGTGCGAGCCGTCACGGCCGCCGTGCATGCCCGGGACCCCGACGCGAAAGTCGAGGTCGACCTCGCGCACGGCACTGTGCGCATCGACGGCGGCACGACCGACGCCAGCGCTGCGGCCGAAGCCATCCGCGAGGAAGGCTACGAGGTCGAGGTGCTCGAGCCATAGACGGACTGCGCAGAGTCGAGGCACCGCCGCCACCGCACGAGAATCGAGGAGTCTCGATGTACGTCCCGGCCCACTTCGCGGAGCACGACGCTGAGCGCATCACGCGCTTCGTCGACGACCACCCGCTCGCGACGCTCGTCGTCACGGTCGCGGGTCGTCTCGAGGCGCACCACCTGCCGGTCCTGCGACTCGATCGACTCGAGGCCGGCGGCCGCCTGCTCGCGCACGTGGCGCGCGGCAATCCACTCTGGCGGCAGGCCGAGGGGCGCGTCGACGCGCTGCTGGTGTTCGTCGGGGCCGGCGGCTACGTGTCGCCCTCGTTCTATGCGAGCAAGGCCGAACATCACCGCGTCGTGCCGACGTACAACTATGCGGCCGTGCACGTGCACGGCGGGTTGAGCTGCTCGCACGACGAGGCCGACAAGCGTCGCGCGGTCGAGATGCTGACGCGGCGGATGGAAGCCTCGCGCGCGCAGCCGTGGGCCGTCGCCGACGCGCCTGACGGGTACGTCGCGAAGATGCTCGGCGGGATCGTCGCCCTGTCGCTCGAGATCCGTTCGATCGAGGCCAAGTTCAAGGCGAGCCAGAACAAGTCGGTCGCGGATCGGCGCGGCGTGATGCTCGGCCTCCGTGAGGCGGCGGGCGCCGTCCCCGAATCGGAGGCGGCCGACCTGATCGAGGCTGGACTCGCGGGGCGGCCGGTGCGCTAGAAGTCGAAGAAGAACGCGAACACGAAGATGCCGAGCATCGTGAACGCGAGCGCGATCTTGGCGAGCGTGCCGAACAGCAAGCCCACCCATGTGCCGATGCCGGCACTGGTGGCGCGGCGCCATTCGCCGTGCGAAAGCATCTCGCCGGCGATGGCGCCGATGAACGGGCCGACGATCAGGCCCGGGATGCCCGCGAACAGCCCGAGCAACGTGCCGAGCGCGGCGCCGACGATGGCCTTGCGCGTGGCCCCGACGCGCTTCGCGCCCATCGCGGTAGCGGCGAAATCGATCGCGAGCGACGCGAGTGCGAGCAGGCCGAGCGCCGACAGCGTGACCCAGCCGACGCGCTGGAAATCGTCCGCCCACGCCCCGACCACCAGGCCGGCGAACACGAGCGGGATGCCCGGCAGCGCGGGCAGCACGGTGCCGGCGAGCCCCGCCACGATCAGCAGTGCGGCGACGAGCCAGATCCAGGTGTTGGCGTCCATGCCGGCATGATGCCCTGAGCGCAACGGCGCGTCACACCGCGACCTGCCGGTCCCCGGCCGACACGAATGTGCGGCGGCGGGTACCATCGCGCCTGCAGATGAGCCTTACGCTGCCGGACACCCCGATCCTCGACGTGCTGCCGGCGTTGCGCGCGGCGCTCGCGTCGCATCGAAACGCGGTGCTCGAGGCGCCGCCGGGCGCCGGCAAGAGCACGATCGTGCCACTCGCGCTGCTCGACGAACCCTGGCTCGAGGGCCGCGCGATCGTGCTGCTGCAGCCCCGGCGGATCGCGGCGCGCGCCGTCGCGCGGCGCCTCGCCGAGCTTGCCGGATCGGCGCCAGGACGACTGGTCGGCTACCGGACGCGGCTCGAGACACGCGTGAGCGACGCGACCCGGATCGAGGTGGTCACCGAGGGCATCCTGACGCGCCTGCTGCAGGAAGACCCCGCACTCGAGCGGGTCGGTTGCGTCGTCTTCGACGAGTTCCACGAACGCAACGTCCAGTCCGACCTCGGCCTGGCGTTGACGCTCGACGCGCAGCGCCACCTGCGCGAGGAGCTGCGGATCCTCGTGATGTCGGCGACGCTCTCCGGCTTGCCGGTGGCGGCGCTGCTCGGCGACGCGCCGACGGTGCGCTCGCAGGGCCGCGCATTCGAGGTCACGACGCACTACGCAGCGCCGCCACCGCCGACCGTCAATCGCGGGCCCGACCGCGTCGAGCAGCGCGCGGCGCGGGTTGCCCTGCATGCGCTCGACGCGGAGCCGGGCGACCTGCTCGTGTTCCTGCCGGGCGCCGGCGAGATCCGCCGCGCCTGCGACGCGATCGTCGACGGTGCCCGCGACCCGAGCCTCATGGTGCTGCCGCTCTACGGCGACCTCGATGCCGCCGCGCAGGACGCCGCGCTGCGACCGGCGCCTCCCGGCCGGCGCAAGGTCGTCGTTGCGACCAACATCGCGGAGACGAGCCTGACCATCGAAGGTGTGCGCGTCGTGATCGACGCCGGCCTCGAGCGCCGCCAGCGCTTCGACCCCAACAGCGGCATGAGCCGGCTCGACACCGTCGCGATTTCGCGCGCATCCGCCGACCAGCGCCGCGGTCGTGCCGGACGTACGGCCACCGGCGCCTGTCACCGCCTGTGGTCTGAGTCCGCGCACGCGTCGCTCTCCGCGCAGTCGACCCCGGAAATCCTCGAGGCCGATCTCGCGCCGCTGGCGCTCGAACTTGCCTGCTGGGGCATCGTCGACCCGGCGCGCCTCGCCTGGATCGACGCCCCGCCGGCGCCGAACTTCGCCCAGGCGCGCGAGTTGCTGCAGCGTCTCGAAGCGCTCGATGCCGCGGGCAAAGTGACTGCCGTGGGCCGGCGCATGGCCGCGCTCGGGACGCATCCGAGACTCGCGCACATGATCGACC
>DASUYI010000547.1:0-12840 GCA_036377475.1 Steroidobacteraceae bacterium
CGAGACTGGCTCTCTCGGTGAACGTGACACCGTCCGGCGAACGCTCGACCTTGTAACCCGATTCGTTGGTTGCATTGTCGAGCCAGGTCAGGCCGACGCTGTTATACGCCGCGCTCGACACGGCGAGGCTCGACGGAGCGGCCGGCACGGTCTCAGTGGTGCTCGACGACTTCATGTAGCCCGCGACGGTCGTGGCCGTCTCGTTGAGTGTGCGGGCCGTGTCGGCGACGCCGGCAACGCCGGTCGCGTACCCGTTGTAAGTGACCGACGGGTTCGAGAACACGCTGATCTTCGGCGCGCCCGAGCACGAGTACGACATGACGTCGATGAACCCGTCCGTCGTGCAGCGACGGTAACCGTACGAGTACGGATACCAGCCGCTGTATGCGGTGTTTTCCTTGTTGTGATCGAGGCCCTGGAGGTGGCCGAGCTCGTGAGCCACCGTCTGGTTGCTCAGGCAGTTCGAATACACGATTGCATTGGCATCCCACCAGGTGACGACGCCGTTGGTGTAGTAGTTGGTCAGCTTGGCGTAACCACAGTAATTGCTGTCTTCGGAGACCAGCACGACCATGTCGGCGTAAAGGCTCTTGCGCAGGCCCTGCACCTCCGGGTCTTTCACCAGGGTGTTCATCGTCGACATCATCCCGCCGGACGCCGCTTCCTTCATCGCCACCTGCTTGACGGCGACGACGTTGACGGTGATGTTCGCGTGGCTGTTGATGTAGGCCTGGTTTCCGGCCTGGATGGCGTTCTGGATCATGCTCTGGAGCGTCGCGGCGCCCCATCGAGCCGCCGAAGTCGACGTGTACACGACGAGCACGTCATGCACGACCGCGCCGGCCGTGGTGGCCGTCGTCGCCGTCGTGCCGGACTCCGTCAGGCCTGTCGAATACAGCTCCGCGGCGCCCGCCACGGATTTCTCGACGGGGTCCTTGCCCTGCGGCAGGCGCGCGTCGTCGATTTCGAACAGCAGATGCTTGCCGCCGGCGACAGGCAGGACTTCGAACGTCTTGTCCTGGTACGTGCCGTAGCCCGTCACGACGCCCTTCACCTTGGACAGCACCACGAGGCTTCCAGGCGAATCGGCAAACGTGCCGATCCACGACTGCGTCGCTTTCTGGTCGTCACGTGCGACCCGCTGCAACTCCGCCGTGATCGTCTGGCCGTCGGCCAGCTTGAACTCCAGTGCAGATGCGCCCAACGCCTTGCCGTTGAGAGCACCCACCACGCCCGACGCCGCTTTGGCGCGCGCGGGCAGCGTGACCGACGCCGCTGGAACCACACCGTCGAGCACCGGGGTGCCCGGTTTCGGCGCAGCATCGGCGATCGACATGTTGAGCACGGCGGCCGCGGCCACCGTAACCAGGGACACGAAGCGAGTCGTGCGAGAAGTGTTCATGTTTGCGCTCATCACTGTCGTGAGTTACTCCGTAACTGGTCGTGACTCAGTCCCGACCGCGCCAGGGGAAAACGCATCGATCACGTGATGGCCCGGTGAGAACCGGGAACGCGCAGCGGGGAAGCCTGCGCGCAGGACGCACTGACGGCGTCGTAGTCAGTCTTCGTCACGACGGCCAATGCGCGTCGAGAAGGCGGCTAGCTACTCAGCCGGCAACCCCGCTAGCGTTGACTCTCTCGTCCCGTGAGAGCCGTTAGCCCGGAGGCTTTGCGTCCCCACCTTTCGATGGGTTTGCCCTTGGTGCGCATTGTGGGTGCTTACCCGCAACTCCGGCGGGACTGCGTCACAGATTGGCCCGAGGGAATCCGCAGTCTTCATCCGTATTGATGTCAACCGCGGACCGGCGCGAACCTTAGTTGTTGCACCGCGCCATGGCCACCAGAATTATGTCGCAATGTGGAGACAATTCTTCGCGCCGCATGACGAACGTATTGGAAACCCCTGAAGAAATAGGGTTTTGGAGCTATGCTTGCGTCGTGATCGCAAAGCACTTACTGCCGTGCGTATTTGTCACCGGCGCAATGTTCGTGCTGCCGACCGTGGTGTTTGCGGAAGATTCGATGCGCTGCGGCAGTCGCCTCGTGACGCGCGGCGACGCAAAGGACAAGGTTCGCGCGTTGTGCGGCGAACCCACCGACGTCGCGTTGCGTGGGTTCGTGCGACGGGCACCGGTCTACGAATACGGGTTCGGCTACAACCGGTACGAATACTACGGGCCGGGCTGGGTCGACATGCCGATCGAGATCTGGACCTACAACTTCGGCTCGCACAAGTTGCTGCGCAAGTTGCGCTTCGTCGGCGACGAGCTCGAGGAAATCGAGACCGACGGCTACGGCTACTGACCAGGTGCGCCAGGCGCGCCGCGGACCTCCGTGGCGGACGAACGAAGCGCCTCGCTCGCGCGAGGCGCTTCCCCGACTGCATCGCGGCGACCGTTCATCCCGGACGTCGCCCGTGCAGAGCTCCCACCCCCAGATCCTGCGTCACCACATGGCGACGTCGCGCGTCTCGCTGAACCTCGAGTTGCCGCGACCGTTGAACGCGCGCACGCGGTAGTAGTAACGCGTCGCCGCGGCCGCGTCGTTGTCGACGTAGTTGGTCGCCTCCGCGCCGAGCACGGCCACCTGCACGAAATCGATGCCGTTGCTCGAGCGCTCGACCTTGAAGCCGCTCTCGTTGTCGCTCGCGTCGAACCAGTGCAGCACGACGGTGCCCGGCGCGCTGGTCCAGGCCGACAGGCTCTCTGGCGCCCGTGCCGGGCTCAGCCCGGAGGCCGTGCGAAAGGCGGCGACCGTGTCGGCGGTGTTGTTCATCGAGCGGACGTTGTCCGCGGCATTGTCGGGATCGGTTTCGTACGCAACCCCCATCGCCTGCCCGGCGTAGGTCAGCGAGGGGCTCGAGAATCGCGCGACGCGCGCGACACCCTGGCAGGCGTACGCCATGACCGTGCGGAAACCCGCGCCGTCCGTGGTGCAGCGACGGAAGCCATACGAGTACGGAAACGCGCCGGTGTTGGTCGTGCTGTCGCGGTCGTGCATGTTGCCCTGGTTGTGGCCGACTTCGTGCGCCAGGGACTGGTTGCTGAGGCAGCCGGCGTTGACCACGTTGAACGCGGTGGATGCCGCGCCGGTGGACTCGCCGCGCATCGACCAGGCGATGCCGCACGAGTCGGCGTCCTCGGCGATCAGCGTCACGACGTCCGCGCCCGCCTGATCGCGCATCGCGTGCACGCGGTCGAGCTTGCCGTCGTTACGGCCCTGCAGGTCCTTGAGCGACGCCTTCATGTCGCCGCTTTCCTCGTACTGCACTTCCTTGAGCCCGACGAGGTCGAGCGTGATCGCGATGCCGCTGTTGCGATAGGCCTGGTTCGCGGCCTGCACGGCGTTGTGGATCATGCTCTCGAGGGTCGCCTGGCTGTAGCGCTTCCGCGCGGCCGGCGTGTAGAGGACGAGCAGCTCGTGCACGTAGCCCGCCTCGAGCATCTCCGGCGTCGCTTCGTTCGCACGCACGTCCAGGGGCGCCGACATGGCCGCGGTCGGCTTGCGGCCCGACACTAACGGCTCCGCCGTCGGCATGCGCGAATCGTCGAAGCGATAAAGCATGAGGTGCCGACCGTCCGGTGCCGGCAGGATCTCCCAGAGTTCGGCGCCATACGCGAGGAAGCCGGTCGTTGCGCCGCGGTAGGTGCCGAGCACCGCGAGACTGCCGGGCTGCTCCTCGAAGGTGCCGACCCAGGTCTTGACCTGACGCGCGCGGTCGTCGACGAGTTGCTGCCGGCGCGCGTGGATGACGCGCCCGTCCGGAAGCGTGAACGACAGGGCGACGGCCTCGAGCGCGCGCGGACTCAGCAGGCCGAGCATGCCGGTGCCGCGGCGGGCTTGCGGCGGCAACGATTCGTCGCGCGCGCGGCGCGGCGCGTCGAACGCATCTTCGTCGGGACGCCCGTCGGGTATGTTCGCCTGCGTCGACCCCACCATGCTGGCAACGCACAGTGCGAAGGGCGCGATCCAGCGCAGGTGGCGGCGAACGAACTGGCCCATGTCCTCTCCGTAGCGTCCTACCCGAGGCGCGGGAGGCGTTGCGTCGCCGGCCTCGCGCTGCAGAGCTAGTGCATCACGAGCACCGACACCCTGTAGGCGGGATTACACCGTTTTGGGGTGGCTTGTCGCAATACGGAGACAGGTTCGCTGCGCTGGTTTTTGGCGCGTTTTGTGCGGCAGGCCGCGAATTACCAGTTCGCTTCGCTGTCGGACGACTGTCCGCTCGGATGCTGCAGCAATCGGTCAACCGAAGCGAACGCTTGCGTCGTCGGTGCCCGGCGACGATCAGTCGCGGCTCGCCATCCAGCGTTCGAGCTTCGCTTCGAGCACGTCGAGTGGCAGTGAACCGCTCCCGACAACCTGCTCATGGAACTCGCGAATGTCGAAGCGAGCGCCGAGTCGCTGTTCGGCCTTGCGTCGCAACGCGAGGAGCTTCAGCTGCCCGACTTTATACGCGAGCGCCTGGCCCGGGCGCGCGACGTATCGATCCACTTCGGCCTGGATGTCGGCCTCCCCGAGTGCGGTGTTCGCGCGCAGGTAGTCCACCGAGCGCTGGCGGGTCCAGCCTTTGGCGTGGATACCGGTGTCGACCACGAGCCGTGCAGCGCGCCACAGTTCCATCGTCAACGCGCCGAACCGCGCGTACGGGTCGGCGTACAGCCCGAGCCGGGTTCCCAGTGATTCGGCGTACAGCGCCCAGCCTTCACCGTACGCAGTGTTCCAGCCGAAGCGTCGAAAGCTCGGCAGGTTGGGGGTCTCCTGCGCGCGCGCACCCTGGTAGTGGTGCCCCGGCACGGCTTCGTGCAGGTAGATCGCATCCATCAGGTACGACGGTCGTGCCGCGAGCTCGGACGTGTTGACGTAGAAAACGCCGGGTCGCGTACCGTCGGCACTCGAGGGCTGATACGACGCGGACGCGGCGGACGCTGCACGATAGGGCTCGACTGCGCGGATCACGAACGTCGCCCTGGGCACACGCAGGAACAGCGCGTGCATGTTCGAATCGACGCGACCTCGCAGGGCTTCGTATCCGGCGAGCAAGGCCGCGGCGTCGGGAAAGCGGAACTTCGGGTCGGCCCGCATCGCGTCGAACGTCGCGCGCGCATCGCCGGTCAACCCGAGCTCCGGTTGCAGGTTGGCGAGAGCGACCTGCAGGCGCGCAACTTCGCGCAGGCCCAGTTCGTGCACCTGCCCGGGCGTCATGTCGGTCGTGGTGTACTGGCGCACGAGCCAGGCATACCAGTAGTCGCCGCTCGGCAAGTCGGACCACGCGATCGTGTCACGCGCGTGCGGCAGGTACTCCGTCGACAGGTAGTCGTGCAGCCGACGGTACTCCGGAATCACGCGCGTCCGCAGTTTCTCGTCGTAGGCGGCGAGCAGTCGCTTGCGATCCTCGATCGACAACCCGGCCGGAAAGTTCAGCAGCGGGCGCCAGAAGACCGTCTGGCGCGGATCCTCGACGTTCGCGAACGCCTCGAGCTGCGGCATCGTCCGTTCGACGACGACCTTGGGCAGCACGACGCCCTTGCTGATGCCGGCGCTCAGGTTGTTGATGGCCTGCTCCGACCACGCCACGAAGCCGTCCATCCGCGCGAGGAACTCGTCGTAGTCCCGCGTCGTGCGAAACACGTGTGCACCCGTGCCCGAGGCGAGCTGCGCGAATACCGTGGCCCAGTTGTCGAACTGGTCGATCGCGAGCAACTCGCTCGGGTACCGATAGCCGTAGACGTTGAGTTCGCGCTGTCGCTTGAAGGCCTCGTAGCTGATCAGGTCCTCGCCCTGCAGCTGCGTCGGGTCGACGGACGCGAGCCGCTCGAGCGCCTCCTGCTCGATGCCGAGGGAGTCCGCCATCCAGCTCGGGCTCGCGTAATCGCCGAAACGGTCGTCGAAGCGGGGATCGCCGAGCTCGGACGCGTAAACCGGGTTGAGCGCGAGATACTCGTTGAAGTACGTCTCGACGACGCGATAGAGCTCTGCCGCCTCGGCGTTGGTCGCCTGCAACGAGGCCGCGATCGGCGACGGCGTGTCTTCGGCCCGCGGCGGGGGTTCGCCCGGGAACTCGCAACCGGCGAGCAGCGTGCCCAGTGTCGCGGCGACACACGTGGCCGCGCGAACGAGCCGGCGCGACGCGGGACGACGGGATCGGGGTTCGGTCGTCAACGTCTGCGCGACTAGCGTCGAGCCGCGACCCACCGATCGATCTTCGCCTCGAGCACGTCGAGCGGGACGGCGCCGTCGCTGAGGACCTCGCGGTGGAAATCCCGTACGTCGAATTTCGCGCCGAGTTCCGCCTGCGCCTCGCGGCGCCAACCCTGCAGCCGCAAATCGCCGACCTTGTACCCGAGCGCCTGCCCGGGCCAAGCGATGTAGCGCTCGACCTCGGAGACGACGTCGGTTTCCGCCAGCGTCGAATTGTCGAGCATGTACCGGATCGCCTGCTCGCGACTCCAGCCTTTCGCGTGGAGGCCGGTATCGACGACCAGGCGCATCGCACGCAGCATCTCGTCGTTGAGGCGGCCGAACCACTGGTAGGGGTCGGTGAACATGCCGAGTTCCTTGCCGAGCGACTCGGCGTAGAGCGCCCAGCCCTCGACGTAGGCGGTGTAATCGCCGCCGAAGCGGCGGAAGCGCGGCACGCCCTCGAGTTCCTGCTGGATCGCGACCTGGAAATGATGTCCGGGCGCGGCCTCGTGCAGCGACAGCGTTTCCATGCCGAACTTCGGCTGCGCCTTCAGGTTGTACGTGTTGACGTAGAAGATGCCGGGTCGCGAGCCGTCGGCGGAAGGCTGCTGGTAATAGGCGCCCGCCCCAGACGCCGCGCGGAACGCTTCGACCTCGCGGACCTCGTAGTCCGCCTTCGGGAACACCGAGAACAGTTGCGGCAACGCCGCGTCGATGCGGGCCTTCAACTCGCGGTACCCATTCAGCAGGTCCGCACCGCGCGTGAAATAGAAGCGAGGATCGGTTTCGAGGAACGTGAAGAACGCCTCGAGGTCACCGTCGAAGCCGACCTGCTGCCGCACCCGGTCCATCTCGTTGCGGATCCGCGCCACTTCGCTGAGCCCGAGCGCGTGGATCTCCTCCGCGCTCATCGTCGTCGTCGTGTGTTCCTGCGTCTGGAACGCGTACCAGGCCTCGCCGTCCGGCAGCGCAGTCCAGGCGACGGTCGCGCGCGTCCCGGGCAGGTACTCGTTGCGCACGTAATCGCGGAGCCGCCGGTACGCGGGCAACAGCTTCGTGTCGAGCGCCTGCACATACTCGGCCGTGAGCCGGTCGCGGTCGGCCTGCGCAATCGAGGCCGGGAACTGCTTGACCGGGGCGTAATACTGGCTGTCCTGCGCGCGCGGGACGATCATCGCCTCGAGTTGCGGCAGCACTTTTTCCATGACGGCACGTGGCTGCACGATGCCCTTCGCCGCGCCCTCGCGCATGTTGGCGATCGCCTGGTCCATCCAGACGACGAGCCCGTCGAGACGCCGGAGCCAGTGCTCATAGTCCTGCACGGTCTGGAACGGCTGGGCGTTGGTGCCGGACCCGAGCGCCGGCATCAGTGTCAGCAGCCCGCCCGCCTGGTTCAGCGGCAGCAGCTCGGACGGAAACCGCTCTGCGCGCTGCTCCCGCTCCCGCTCGTGCACGAAGATGTCGTACGAAATACGGTCCGCCGGCGCGAGGGCGGAAGGATCGATCGCGCGGATGGCGTCGAGATACCTGCGGTTCAACGCGCGCGACCCCGCGATGTACTCCGGACCGATCGAGTTGGGCAACCGGTCGTCGTAGCGGTGATCGCCGATCAACGTGGCCAGGATCGGGCTCAGTTCGAGCGCCTCCTCGAAGTAGCTTTCGAACAGCGCATCGAGTCGCTGCTTCTGCTCCAGCGCCGGTTCGGTCGCAGCCGCTCCCGGCGGTGTCGAAGCTTCCGCAGCAGTGGTCGACGGACCCGGCGTCGCGCAGCCCTGCAGCGCGAGCGAGACGGCGAGGCCGACGAGCGTGGCGGCGGTGCGATTCATGCGGTGGGCTTCCTGCGATGTACGAGGCGCGGATTATGCCCGCTCCGCGCCGTTCCGTGAAAAATGGGGACACTCCGAAAAATGGGGACACTCCGAATTTTCGGGCGTGGTGAGTTGCGCAACGAAAATTCGGAGTGTCCCCATTTTTCCTCGGGGCGTCCCGCGATCAGCGCTCGACGATCGCGGTCACACCCATCCCGCCGGCCGTGCAGATCGAGATCAGCCCGCGACCTCCGCCACGCTGGTTGAGCAGCTTGGCGAGCGTGCCGAGGATTCGCGCGCCCGTGGCCGCGAAAGGGTGGCCCACGGCGAGGCTGCTGCCGACCACGTTGAGCCGGGCGCGGTCGATCGAGCCGAGCGGCCGATCGAGCCCGAGACGCTCGCGACAGAACTCCGCGGATTCCCACGCCTGCAGCGTGCAGAGCACCTGTGCCGCGAACGCCTCGTGGATCTCGTACAGGTCGAAATCCTGCAACGACAGCCGCGCATCCTCGAGCATCCGCGCAACCGCGTAGGCCGGCGCCATCAGCAGGCCCTCGCCGCGCACGAAGTCGACGGCGGCGACCTTCGCGTAGGAGAGGTGCGCGAGCACGGGCAGGCCGCGCGCACGAGCCCAGTCTTCACCCGCGAGCAGCACTGCAGCCGCGCCGTCGGTCATCGGCGTCGAATTGCCGGCCGTGAGCGTCGCGCTCCCCGCCATCGGAAACGCGGGTTTCAGCCGGGCGAGCTTGTCGAGCGTCGAGTCGCGCCGCAGGTTGTCGTCGTGCCGCAGCCCTCGATGAGGAAAAACGAGGTCGTCGAAAAAACCGGAGTCGTAGGCCGCCGCGGCGCGACGATGACTCTCGAGCGCCAATTCGTCCTGCGCCTGGCGGGCGATTCCCCAGTGCTTCGCCATCAGTTCGCAGCTCTGGCCCATCGTCAGCCCCGTCCGCGGCTCGACGACGGCCGGAAAATCCGGCTTCCAGTGCCGGGGTCGCAGCCTCGTCCACGGCGCGACTCGCTCGCCGAGGCTGCGCCCGCGTGCGCTCCGCAGCAGGATGCGTCGCAGGTTCTCGTTGATGCCGATCGGTGCGTCGCTCGCGGTGTCGACGCCGCCCGCGATCGCGCAGTCGATCTGCCCGGTGGCGATCTTGAGGCCCAGCCCGATCGCGGTCTCGAGGCTGGTGCCGCAGGCCCGCTGCAGGTCGAAGGCCGGCGTGTGCGGATCGAGCGTGGTGCCGAGGACCGCCTCGCGTGTCAGGTTGAAGTCGCGCGGATGCTTGAGGACCGCACCGGCGCCGACGTCGCCGATCCGCACGCCGCCGAGTCCATGCCGGTCGACCAGCGCCTGCAGCGTCGCCGTCAGCATGTCCTGATTGCTCGACTCGGCGTAGGCGCCCATCGAGCGCGCAAATGGAATCCGTGCGCTGCCGACGATGGCGACGCGGCGCGTGGCGTGACCGACGAGCATGTTCCTGCCGTCCCGTACCGTTCTTGTCGAAAGTAAGCCGCAAGCGTACGCCAGTCACGTCGCGACCTCATCCCCGGGCGAAGTGACACCCTGCTATCCTTGCGGCATCCCCTGTCCAGTGCACAGCCTGCCCGGTGCGGCACGGAGCGCGATTTCATGAGCCACCTGCAGTTGAGGGCCGCGGACGGCCACTCCTTCCAGGCCTACGTCGCCAGGCCCGCAGGTCCGGACCCGGCGCGCGGTGCCGTCGTGGTGGTGCAGGAGATCTTCGGTGTCACGGGTCACATCGAGCGCGTCGCCGAGCAATACGCCGCCAAGGGCTATCTTGCGATCGCCCCGGCGCTGTTCGACCGGCAGCAGCGCGGCGTGAACCTTCCCTACGACGATCACGGGGTCAAGGTCGGCTTCGAGTACGCGACGAAGGCCGACACGAACGCACTCATGGCCGACCTGAGGGCCGCGATCGGTGCCGTGGCGCACGCCGGCGCCGTCGGCATGGTGGGTTATTGCTGGGGCGGTCGCGTCGTGTACATGGCGGGCAGCCGCACGAACGTCGCGGCGGGGGTCGTCTATTACGGCGGCGGGATCACGCAGGTGCTCGAGCCCACGCCACGCTGTCCGATGCTGTTCCACTTCGGCAGGCACGACACGCACATTCCACTCGCGGACGTCGAGAAGATTCGCGTGGCGTTTCCGCAGGGCGAGTATCACGTCTACGACGCCGGGCACGGCTTCAACTGCACCGACCGCGCGAGCTTCGACGCGGCCGCCGCGCACCTGGCGCTGGAGCGGACGCTCGCGTTCTTCGAGAGCCACGTCGGCTAGCCGGCCGGCGACCTTCCCGCCGCACGGTTGTCGACACGCAGCGGCGGTTGACGGAGCCCGCACACTTGCAGATTCGTTCGCAGTCGATCAGGTGAACCACATGTCACTGAAACTCAAAGATGCCTCGCTGTGGCGCCAGCAATGCTACGTAAACGGAGCCTGGTCGGACGCGGCGAACGGCGAGACGGTCAAGGTCCTCAACCCGGCGACGCGGGACGTGCTCGGCACGGTGCCCAGGTTCGGCCTGACCGAGACGCGTGCCGCGATCGAGGCCGCGAACGCGGCGTTTCCTGCCTGGGCGGCACGCACGGCGAAGGATCGCGCGACGCTGCTGCGGCGCTGGCACGACCTGATGCTGGCGAACGCCGACGACCTCGCAGTGCTGATGACGGCCGAGCAAGGCAAGCCGCTGGCAGAGGCTCGCGGCGAGGTGCTGTACGCGGCGTCGTTCATCGAGTGGTTCGCCGAGGAAGGCAAGCGCGTGTACGGCGACGTGATCCCGGGCCATCAGCCGGACAAGCGCATCTTCGTGCTGCGCCAGCCGGTCGGGGTCGTCGCGGCGATCACGCCGTGGAACTTCCCCGCGGCCATGATCACGCGCAAGTCCGGCCCGGCACTCGCGGCCGGATGCACGTTCGTCTGCAAGCCGGCGATGCAGACGCCCTACTCGGCGCTCGCCATGGCCGAACTCGCGCATCGCGCCGGCATCCCGCCAGGGGTCTTCAACGTCATCACCGGACCGGCATCCGTGCTCGGCGGCGAAATGACGTCGAATCCCATCGTGCGCAAGCTCACGTTCACCGGCTCGACGGACGTCGGCAAGAAGCTCATGGCGCAGTGCGCGGGCACGCTGAAGAAGCTCTCGCTCGAGCTCGGCGGCAACGCGCCGTTCATCGTGTTCGACGACGCCGACCTGGACCTCGCGGTGCAGGGTGCGATCGCGAGCAAGTATCGCAACACCGGCCAGACTTGCGTCTGCGCCAACCGGCTGCTGGTGCAGGAAGGCGTCTACGACGCGTTCGTCGCGAAACTGGTCGATGCCGTGCGCAGGCTGCGGGTCGGTGACGGCCTCGCGGGCGCGACGGAGCAAGGTCCACTGATCGACGACAAGGCAGTCGCAAAGGTCGAAGAGCACATCGCCGATGCGCTCGCCAAAGGCGGCCAGGTCGCGCTCGGCGGCAAGCGTCACGCACTCGGCGGGACGTTCTTCGAGCCGACGGTCCTGACCCGCGTCAAGCCGGACATGCTGCTCGCGCGTGAAGAGACGTTCGGCCCGGTCGCGCCGGTGTTCTCGTTCAAGGACGAGGCCGAAGCGCTCCGGATGGCGAACGACACGGAGTTCGGCCTCGCCTCGTACTTCTACACGAGGGATCTTGCCCGCGCGCTGCGGGTCGCGGAAAAGCTCGAGTACGGCATCGTCGGTCTCAACACAGGGCTGATCTCGACCGAGGTCGCGCCGTTCGGCGGCGTCAAGGAATCGGGCGTCGGACGCGAAGGCTCGAAGTACGGCATCCTCGACTACACGGAGCTCAAATATCTCTGCATCGGCGGCATCGGGGACCTCTGATCCGCTCCCGCATGGGCGCGACCGCTTCGTTGAGCGAACGCGCGCTGATCCTGCTGCTGTCGTTCATCGTCACGATCGGCTCGGTCGCGACGAACATCTACATCCCGGCCCTGCCCGCGGTCCGCGACCATTTCGGCGCGAGCGTCGGCGAAGTGCAGGCGACGTTCTCGGTCGCCCTGCTCACGTTCGCGATCGGGATGCTGTTCTGGGGCCCGTACGCGGACCGCTACGGCCGGCGCCGGGCACTGTTCGCGGGCATCGGCCTCACCGCGGCGGGCTCGCTCGTCTGTGCCTTCGCGGGCAGCCTCGGCGCGCTGATCTTCGGTCGCGCCGTGCTCGCGTTCGGAACCGCGACGGCCATCACGGTCTCGCGCACGATCGTGAGCGACCTCTTCGCCGAGCGCATGGCACGCGCGCTGGCCCAGCTGGCCGTCGTGGCCGTGTTTGCCAGCGCCGCCGCGCCGATCGTCGGCGGGTTCCTGACGTCGTGGCTCGGCTGGCGTTCGGTCTTCGGCGCCCTGATCGCGACGTGCGCGGCGGTCGGCTGGCTGGCCTGGAAGTACCTTCCGGAGACGCGACCGGAGGCGGTGACGCCTCCGGACGTGCGCGAGATGGTGCGCGTTGCGCGCGGCCTGCTCGGTAAGCCGCTGTACCTGAGCTGCGTGCTGCAGTCGTCCTCGGCCTACGCGATGTTCGTCGTGTTCATTTCGCTCGCGCCCTACGTGATGGTCACCGCGCTCGACCGGCCCGCGACGGAGTACGGCCTCTATTACCCGTTCATCGCCGTCGGCTATGTGCTCGGCAACTGGGCGCTCGGTCGCTGGGCAGGGTTTGGCCAGCATCGCCTGATCCGGTTTGGCGTCGGCCTGCAGTTGCTCGCCGCGGCCACGGCCCTGCTGTTCTTCGCGCTCGGCTTGCGGCACCCACTGTGGATCTTCGCGCCGATGAGCGTGCTCTATTTCGGCCAGGGACTGTTCATGCCCCACCTC
>DASUYI010000548.1:0-3229 GCA_036377475.1 Steroidobacteraceae bacterium
GCTTGCGCAGCGTCTCGTAGTCTGGTTCGAGGCCGCACGGCGTGCCGTCGTCGGTGACGCCGATCAGCAGGGTGCCGCCGTCGCGGCTGTTGGCGAAGGCGGCGACGGTCTTCAGGCTCGCGGTTTCGAGCGGCTTGTAGAGCTGGCCGTCTTTGGTGACGCGTAGCGACGACTTGTACTCAAGGTGCTGGCTTTCCCGGTCCGGGCCGAGCAGGTCGCCAATGGGACAGTGCTCCTGCCAGGCGACCTTGGCCTTGCCCTGGACGAGCTTGAGATAGGTGTCGAGCACCAGATCCTGGGCGTCCTGGTCGTCGAGCAGTCGCAGGCTCATGTCCTCGGCGACGTTGAGCTGCCGGACGATCTCCTGGGTGAACAGCCTGGAGATGAAGAGCCTGAAGTTCTCCGGACTGTTGACCGCGGCGGCCCGCTGCACGTCCTGCCGGTCGGCGAGGTTGCTGAAGATGGCGTCCAGATGCACGCGGTCCGCGGCGGTCCACTCGGTGCTGAACCGCTGGTTGAGCCTGGCGATGATCTGCGAAAGCGGCTCCTCCTCGGGCTGCACCTGCTTGCCGGTGCCGGAGAAGATCGTGCTCACCTCGCCGTGCTCGGCCTGCAGCGCAAGCGATCCGGCGAAGGTCTCCTCGGTACGAATATGGGTCAGCTCGACCTCGCGGCCCAGGTCGAGTCCGACCGCCCCGGCCGGCCGGATGAACGCCGCGAGCGCCTTGCAGAACAGGTAGTCGGCCTCCAGCTTGACGTCCGTGAACGACACGATCTGGGACAGGAACGAGTACGTGCGGACGAACCGGGCCAGCGCGTCGCGGAATGCGTCCTGCTCGTGCTCGTCGAGCGCGGCGAACCGGTCGATGGCCGGGGTGATCGCCGCATGGAGCCGGCCGTGGTTGCCGCCGTTGCCGACCAGCAGCGAGACGACCCGCTCGACCTCCTCCGGCCAGAGGATGCCGAACGGGTCGAGCTGGTGGCGGGTGTCGTAGAGCAGGTTGGGGTCGGTCGGCGGCGCGACCGTCGCGGTGTACCAGGGCGCGAACGAATCGCGGATGTCGTCGGCCTCGTTGCGGAAGTCCAGCACGAACGTGCCGTCCTTGCCGTCGCACGTGCGGTTCAGGCGCGACAGCGTCTGCACGGCGGCCAACCCGGTCAGCGCCTTGTCCACGTACATCGCGTACAGCAGCGGCTGGTCGAACCCGGTCTGGTACTTCTCGGCAACAACCAGGACGTGCCACTCGTCGGTGCCGAACCGCTGCGCCGTCTGCGACTCGGGAAATTCGTTGAGCGAGCTCTCGGTGTGGTCCTCGCCCTCGACCGACACCGTGCCGGAGAACGCGACGAGCACGCCGAGGCCGTAGCCCTGGTAATCGCAGTACTCGCGAAGCGCCTGCGCGTACCGGACCGCGTGCAGCCGCGACGCGGTGACCACCATCGCCTTGGCCCGGCCGCCAATCTTGTGGCGGACGTGCCGGCGGAAGTGCTCGATGATCACCTCGGCCTTCTGCTTCAGATTGCTCTCGTGCAGGCTGACGAACCGGGCGATCGCCGCGCCGGCCTTGCGCGGGTCGTAGGCCGGGTCCGCCGTGACCTTCTTCTCGATGTTCCAGTACGTCTTGTAGGTCACGTAGTTGGCCAGCACGTCGAGGATGAACTTCTCCTCGATCGCCTGGCGCATCGAGTACAGGTGCAACGCCTCGTACCGGCCCGTCGCCTCGTTGAGCCGGCCGAACCGCTCCAGCGTGCGGCCCTTGGGCGTGGCCGTGAACGCGAAGAAGCTGATGTTCGGCTGCCGGCCGCGCGCCCTTGCCGCCGTTTCAAGGGCGTCGCCGAGCGGGTCGTCGGTCCGGTGCGCGGCGTCGGCGCGCTCGGCGGCATTCAACCGGTCCTGCTCGGTGGCACCCAGCACCGCCTTGAGGTCCTTGACGCTCTCGCCGGTCTGCGACGAGTGCGCCTCGTCGACGATCACCGCATAGCGCCTGTCCGGCAGTGTGATGCCTTGCTGCATGACGACCGGGAACTTCTGCAGCGTCGTGATGATGATCCGCGCCTGCGCCCCGGCGAGCGCCCCGGCCAGCTGCGCCGAATCCGTGTCGATCTTCTCGACCAGGCCGTGCTTGTGGTCGAACTGGTAGATCGTCTCCTGCAGCTGCTTGTCCAGCACCTTCCGGTCGGTGATCACCACGACCTTGTCGAACACCGGCCGCTCGTCCGCCCCGTGCAACGTCGACAGCCGGTGCGCCAGCCACGCGATCGTGTTCGACTTGCCGGAACCCGCGCTGTGCTGCACCAGGTAGTCGTGCCCCGGGCCGTCCTGCTTCGCGGCGGCCTCCAGCCTGCGCACCGCATCCCACTGGTGGAACCGCGGAAAGATCATGTTGCGCGGCCCCCTGGCGCCCCTGGGCAACCTCTCCACGTGCACGAACCGCTGCAGCAGGTCCAGCCAGTTGTCCCGCTGCCACACCTGCTCCCACAGGTAGCTCGTCCGGTGCCCGTGCGGGTTCGGCGGATTGCCGGCGCCCTCGTTGTGCCCGCGGTCGAACGGCAGGAACCTCGTCTGCCGCCCGGCCAGCCGCGTCGTCATCGCCACCTGCTCGGTGTCGACCGCGAAATGCACGACCGCGCGCCGGGCCAGCGTGACGTTGGCCGGGTCGCGATCCGTGCGGTACTGCGTCTTCGCGTCGTCGATGCCCTGCCCGGTCAGCGCGTTCTTCAGCTCGGCCGTCGCGACCGGGATGCCGTTGACCAGCAACGCAAGGTCCACCGACTTGTCCGTGCCAGCTTCGTACCGCAGTTGCCGGATCACCGACAGGACGTTCCTGCCGTACCGCTCCACGAGCGCCGGCGTAAGCCCGTGCGCCGGTCGGAAGTACGCCAGCTTGATCGTCACGCCGTGGTCGACCACGCCCTGCCTGAGCACATCAACGCTGCCCCGCGCATCCAACTCCTTGACCAACCGCTGCTTGAACGCCTGCTGGGCCTTGGCGACGCCGCCGTGCAGCTTGATCAGTCGATCCCAGTCGCTCTGCTGCGTCGCCCCGATGAACCGCAGGGTTGTACCGAAGTCGAGCCCAACCTCCCGATCGAACTCGTCATACTCGACCGCCTCGTACCCGCCGCGCTCCACGAGCCAGGCGACGATTTCCGTCTCGAAGGCCTGCTCGTCGACCCTCACGTCGACACCCCTGGAACCTCCAGTTGCCCAGTAACTGCCGCCGTAATC
>DASUYI010000549.1:0-2794 GCA_036377475.1 Steroidobacteraceae bacterium
TACCGGGTCGTCACGATGGACGAGGCCTGCGACAAGGCCGACATCTTCGTCACGGCGACCGGCAACGTGAACGTGATCACACACGAGCACATGAAGCGCATGAAGAACCAGGCGATCGTGTGCAACATCGGCCACTTCGACAGCGAGATCGAGATCGCGTCGCTGCGACCGTACCGGTGGGAGAACATCAAGCCGCAGGTCGATCACGTGATCTTCCCGGACGGCAAGCGCCTGATCCTCCTGGCCGAGGGCCGGCTCGTGAACCTGGGCTGCGCCACGGGCCACCCGTCGTTCGTGATGTCGAACTCGTTCACGAACCAGGTGCTCGCGCAGATCGAGCTCTTCAAGCATGGCGCGAAATACGACAAGCAGGTCTACGTGTTGCCGAAGCAGCTCGACGAGAAGGTCGCGCAGCTGCACCTCGAGCGCATCGGCGCGAAGCTCACGAAGCTGACATCCGAGCAGGCGGCGTACATCGGCGTGTCGCCGCACGGGCCGTTCAAGCCCGAGCACTACAAGTACTAGTCGCGCGCCCGCCGCGACGACCGTGGCCCGTCGAATCCCCCGGATGCCCCGGGGGATTCGCATTCCGGCACACGCGTACGTCCACGTCGGGGTTGACCCTATACTCCGGCTTCCTGCCGGCTCGTCGGGCTACCGGACCTCCTCCATGGGCGCGCATGGCTGACGTGTTCATTTCATACGCGCGCGAGGACGCTGAAACCGCGCGTCGTTATGCCGAAGCCTTCCAGGCAGGCGGATTTTCGGTCTGGTGGGATGACGCGTTGCGCTCTGGCGAGGCATTCGACGAAAGCATCGAGCGCGCGCTGCGCGCGGCCCGGGCCGTGGTGGTGTTGTGGTCCACGCATTCGGTGAGTTCCCGCTGGGTGCGGGCCGAGGCGACCCTGGCGGACCGCAACCGCACGCTCGTGCCGGTGATGATCGAGCAGTGCCAGCGGCCGATCATCTTCGAGCTGACGCACACCGCCAACCTGTCGCACTGGCAGGGCGACGCGACGGACAAGGCATGGCAGGGGCTGGTCGCCGACGTACGACGCCTGGTCGAATCCCAGGCCGCGCCGCGCGAAAGCGGGTCGGCCGGACCGGCGCCGGCATCGACAACGACCACTGGCCGCGCCCAACCGCCGTCGCGGCCCGGCATCCTCATCCTGCCGTTCGTGAACATGAGCGGCGACCCGGAGCAGGAATACTTCAGCGACGGGGTGACGGAAGACATCATCACGGACCTCGGCCGCGTCTCCGCGCTGTCGGTGGCCTCGCGCAACGCGTCGTTCTCGTACAAGGGCAAAACCGTTGCGCCGGCGCAGATCGCGCGCGCGTCGAAGGTCACCCACGTCCTCGAAGGCAGTGTGCGCAAGTCCGGCAACCGGGTACGGATCACCGCGCAACTGCTCGAGGCCTCGACCGACACGCAGGTCTGGGCGGAGCGCTACGACCGTTGGCTCGACGACATCTTCGCCATCCAGGACGACATATCGAAGGCCATCGTCGCCGCACTCAAGCTGAAACTGCTGCCGGCGGAACGGGCGGCCATCGAGCAGCGCTCGACGACAAACTCCGAGGCCTACGAACTCTTCCTGATGGCCCGCGGGTTCCAGCGCAAGGGTAGCGAGCGGCTCAAGCCGGTCATCGTGCGGATCTGCCGCCGGGTCGTGGAACTCGATCCCGGTTTCGCCCGTGGCTGGGCGCTCATGTCGCTGGCGGAGGCCGAACTGAGCCAGCGCGGCGTCGAAGGGTATTCGGTCGCGGCGGCGCGGGCGTCGGCCGAGCGGGCCATCGCGGCGGATCCCAATGTCGCCGAGGGCCACGCGGCCCTGGCCGAAAGCATGGTGCGCGGGCTGCTGGGAATGGAGCCGGTCGACGAGGTCCTGCGGACGGCGCTGTCGCTCGACCGGGACTGCTTCGAGGCGCATGCGGTGGCCGGCGCCGTCGCCATCGGACGACGCGACTACGAGGAGGCGATCGCACACCTCGAGCGCGCCATCGAACTCGACCCGGATGCCTACTGGCCGGCCGGCATGGTCGTTCAGGCGTACGAAGCGCGCGGCGAGGAGCAGGCGACGAAGGCCGCGGAACGACGCTCCCTGGCAATTTGCGAGAACATCCTCGCCGACGAGCCGGACCACACCGGCGCGCTCGGTTTCCTCGTGGCCGCGCTCGCTGGACTCGGGCAGGCCGAGCGTGCGCGGGAATGGACCAAGCGTGCGCTGCTGTTCGATCCAGCCAACGCCCGCCTGCATTACAACCTCGGGTGCGCCATGGCGAAGCTCGAGGATGCCGACACGGCCGTCGACCTCATCGATCCGTGGGTCGACAAGGTCAGTCACGGCTGGCTGATGTGGATGAAGACTGACAACAGCCTCGACCCGATCCGGGAACACCCGCGCTTCATCGCAATGATGGCGCGCGCCGCCCGTCGCATCGCGGAGGCGCAGCCGACGTCCGGATGAGGCCGCCCGGGCGCCGCAGGTCGAGGCAGCGGCCGTAGCACGCGAGTAGCAAGTCGAGCGGGCTGGTCCGTCCGGACCACGATCGGGTAGCATCGTCACAGCGCGCCCTGGGGGACCGGCATCGATCGGGCGCAGTGGGGAGAAGACGGTGCCTGACCCGCAGGCGATCGCTATCGATCGCAGGCTCGTACGTGCGTCCTCGTGGCGATCCACGTGGCTGGTCGCTATCTCGCTAGTGGTGCTCGCGGCGCCCGTCGCGCGGGCCGAGTGGCGCGAGGCGAGCAGCGACCATTTCGTCATCTACAGCGACCAGGACGAGCGAT
>DASUYI010000550.1:0-3759 GCA_036377475.1 Steroidobacteraceae bacterium
GGCTCTCGGAGTGGATCGAGCTGAAGAAGAAGATGTCGGACAAGAAGGAATAGCGGCTGGGGGCCAGTGGCCACTACCCGGCGGCGTAGCGCAGCTTCGCATGCCGCCCGAGCCGATAGAACGAGCGCAGCTCGGCCAGCATCGCGGCGGGACGGGCCTGCCGCCGGCGCAGGAACCGTTCCTCGAGCCGCCCGCAGAACCGCGCGGCGAACCGATGCGCTTCCGTATAACGCTCCCGCTCAGGCTCCGTGAGGTGCGGCAGCAGTCGCCCGCCCTCGAACAGGCGCCGGAACAGCTCGCCCGGAAAACGGCCTTCGCGCTGCGCGAGCAACAACGCGAGTGCGCTCGCGTACTTGTCGACCTCGGCCTGCAGCTCGAGTTCTAGCAGCGACACGTCGCGATCGCAGCCCGCGCTCCAGCTCACGTAGTGGAAATGGCTGACGCCCTCCAGTGCCGTGCAGTAATCCTGCAGGTTGCGTTCGTCGAGGGCTTCGAGCGGGCAATGACGGCGGAGCCGCTCGAGCACCTCCGCGTGCAGGTAGAGACTCATGGCGACGCCATCCTGCGTCTCCGCGATCAGCAACTGCTCGTCGGTCGGGGGCGGATCATCGCTCGACTGCAGCGCCGCGGCGTGCCGCGGATTGGTGATCAGGAAGTCGCGGACGTCGTGTTCGACCGGCGCGTCGTAGAGGCCGGCGAGCAGCGACTGCAGCTGACGGAGCAGCGCCATGGCGCGACTAGTTCAGGTCGCGGCCCAGCGGCACGATCGTCGGATCGACGCCGAGGCTCGTCAGGATCGCATGCGCCCGCGGGCTGCCGGTCTTGAGCCAGATCTCGTACTGGCGCAGCACGTCGCGCTGGTCGTGCCGGTGCGCCATTTCGCTCACGTCGTTGAGGGCGTCGACGAGACGCTGGAACTTCTGCGCCAGCTCGGCGAACACGGAACCCAGCGCGCGGCCGCGAGCGCCGGTACGACAGGTGTCGGCGAGCGTGCCGTACGCATGGCCGCCCATCGCGATGTGGTAGTCGATGTCGACGAGCCTGCGGGCGAAGCTCTGCGCGAAGAAGCCGGCGACGAACAGCGACACGTCGCCGACGCGTTGCAGCGTACGCAACTGTTGCTCGCGCGACCCGGCCGTGCCGGCGTCGGCGAGCATCATCGCGAGCGGCTTGAGTCGCGGGCCGTCGGGCGTGGCGTCGAACAGCGCCTCCGAGCGGGCGAACATGGTCAGCACGTTGACCACGTAGTGCTCGGTGTGGTCGTCGACTCCTACGTTCTGCCGCTCGAGGGCGGCATGCACCGAGTCCCGGAAGAACTCACGCAAGTTGCGCACGTCGATCGTCATACCGCGATCTCTCCTCCGCGTTGGCAGCCGGTGAGCGCGTCTGCTGACAGGATCGCGCTCACCGCGAGCGTGCCGATGCGTAGAAAACTAGCGACAGCCGGTGTGCGTTTACAAGGGGTCTTTTGCGCGTTCTGCGCGTTACTTCTCACACGCCGACGCGATCCGTGCGGCGCGTTCGCCCGGCGTGCACGCCGCACCGGCGTGTCGGCGCCGTCGGGCGACGACGACGGCGCGGGTAGACCGTCAGGCGCGGTGGGCTCGGTGCAAGGCCACAGGCAGTTCGTCGAGGCTCGTGATTTCGACACCCGGCGCGGGCGACTCGCGGGTCCAGGTCGAGCCGGCGCGGTTGAGCCACACGGGCAGCAGCCCGGCCGCCCGCGCGCCTTCGACGTCGGCTTCCGGGTCGTCGCCGACGTGCGCAGCGTCCTGCGCGTGCAGGCCCGCGCGCTGCAGCAGGATCTCGAACATGCGCGGATCCGGCTTGAGCGTGCCGGCGTCGCGCGCCGCGAGCGTGGCCTCGAAATAGTGGTCGAGTCCGATCGCGCGCAGGTTCGCATTGCCGTTGCTGATCGCGAACAGGCGGTACTCGCCGTGGAGCCGTTCGAGTGCGGGACGCACGTCGTCGTAGAGAACGACTTCGTTGCGCGCCCGGTAGAAGACCTCGAACGCTGCGTCGGCCATCGCGTCGGGATAGTCGACCTCGCGCGCGTGGCGTCGCAACGTTTCCAGCCGCAGCCACGTGAAGTCGTGACGCATCGCCGGGTGCTCGCGTGCGATCTGCACGCGCAGTGCGCGCATGGACTCGAGGTCGTGCCGGTCGGTCACGCGCGGGTAGCGCTCGCGCAGGAAGTCGAGCAGCGCGTGCTCCGCACGCAGGATCACCGGGTGACAGTCCCACAGCGTGTCGTCGAGGTCGAAGAAGATGGCCCGGATCGCGCTCACCGCGGTACCGTATGCGACGTCCCTGAGCGGGCGAGAGGCGGCGAGTCTACATGAGGCGCACGACGACACGGTTCGGTGAGCGGATGACCCGGCACACCGGCGCGCTCGAACTCATGGACGACCTCGGCAGCGCGCTCGCGCGCGACGACGCGGCCGACCTGCACCTGCTCGGCGGTGGCAACCCGGCGCGTATCGCGGCCGTCGAAGCCGTGTATCGGCGCCGGCTGCACGAAATCGCCGACGACGCGGCCCAGTTCGGCCGCTTCGCCGGCTCGTACGCCGCGCCGGGCGGCGACCTCGGGTTCCGTGCCGCGGTCGCCGAAACCCTGGCCCGGCAATACGGCTGGCCGCTCACGGCCCGCAACGTCGGGCTCGCGAGCGGCAGCCAGTCCGCGTTCTTCTTCCTGTTCAACCTCTTCGCGGGCGAACGGGCGGACGGCGCGCGCAGCAGGCTCCTGCTGCCACTGGCGCCGGAATACATCGGCTACGTCGACCTCGGGCTCTGCCAGGACATGCTCGTGTCGCAACCGGCGCTCGTCGAGGAACTCGACGACGGCTTCTTCAAGTACCGCATCGACTTCGAGCGCCTGCGCGTGCCCGCGGACGTGGGCGCGATCTGCGTCTCGCGGCCCACGAACCCGTCGGGCAACGTGCTCGCCGAGGCCGAGCTCGAGCGGCTCGATGCGCTGGCGCGCACGCACGGCGTGCCGTTGATCGTCGACGCCGCGTACGGACTGCCGTTCCCCGGCATCCAGCACGCGCACCCCGGCACGCTCTGGAACCCGAACGTGGTGCTCTGCCTGAGCCTGTCCAAGCTCGGCCTGCCCGCGCTGCGCACCGGCATCGTCGTGGCGGACGAGCCGATCATCGAAGCGCTGACGGCCTTCAACGCGACGGCTGCGCTCGCACCCGGCTCCGCCGGGCCCGCGCTCGTCGAGCCGCTGTTGCGCAGCGGCGAGCTCGCGGCACTCTGCGAGGACGTGATCCGGCCGCATTACCGGCAGCTGTGTGGTCTCGCGGTCGCGGCGCTGCAGCAAGCGTGCGAGGGCCTGCCGCTGCGGATGCACCGACCCGAAGGCGCGTTCTTCCTGTGGCTCCGTTTCCCGGGACTGCCGATCCCGAGCGCCGAGTTGTATCGACGACTCAAGCGTCGCGGCGTGTACGTGCTTTCGGGCCACCATTTCTTTCCGGGGCTGCCGGACGACACGCCGCACCGGCACGAGTGCGTGCGGTTGAGCTACGCCCAACCGTTCGAGCGCGTCCGCGCCGGCATCGCGATCCTGGCCGACGAGGTCCGCCGCGCCTACGGAAAATAGGGACACTCCGAATTTCGGAGGAAATGGGGACACTCCGAATTTTCCGGCGAAGAATCATGAGTGTCCTAGTTCCCGCGCTCGGCGAGGAACTCCGCCAGCACCGCGGCCGTGTGCGAGATTTTCGGTTTCGCCGCCAGTTGCTCGGGCGGCCCTTC
>DASUYI010000551.1:0-5118 GCA_036377475.1 Steroidobacteraceae bacterium
GATTACCGCGCGCGGCGCATGGGAGTCGGTGAAGCGGCACTTCCGCGAGCTGGGCCTCGACACCCAGACGCAGGACTTCACCGTGGCCGGCATCGGCGACATGTCGGGCGACGTGTTCGGCAACGGCATGCTGCTCTCGCCACACATCAAGCTGCTCGCCGCCTTCGACCACCGCCACATTTTCATCGACCCGGATCCGGACCCGGCCGTCGGCATCGCCGAGCGCCAACGCTTGTTCGATCTCCCCCGATCCTCGTGGGATAATTACGACCGCGCGAAGATGTCGGCGGGAGGGGAAGTTTTCAGCCGGCAAGCGACGATGCTGACGCTCACGCCGGAGATCCGCGCGCGCTTCGGCATCGATGCCGAGCGGCTCACGCCGAACCAGTTGATCCGCGAGCTGTTGCGCACCGAGGTCGACCTTCTGTGGCTCGGCGGCATCGGCACATACGTCAAGTCCACCGATGAATCGCATGCCGAAGCCGGCGATCGCGCCAACGATGCGCTCCGCGTCAACGGGCGCGATCTGCGCTGCAAGGTGGTCGGCGAGGGCGCCAATCTCGGCGTGACGCAGCTCGGCCGCATCGAATACGCGCGGACCGGCGGCCGCATCAACACCGATTTCGTCGACAACTCGGGCGGCGTCGACTGCTCCGACCACGAGGTCAACATCAAGATCCTGCTCAAGACCGTGCAGGAACGCACCTCGCTCACCACCGCGCAACGCAACCAGCTGCTCGCGCAGATGACCGACGATGTCGCCCGACTGGTGCTGCGCGACAACTACCTGCAGAGCCAGGCGATCAGCCTGATGCAGGCGAAGGCGACCGAGCGGCTGGGCGAGCATGCGCACTTCATCCGCTCGCTCGAGCGCGACGGGATGCTCGACCGTGCGCTCGAATTCCTGCCGACCGCCGACGACATCGAGGACCGGCGCCGTGCGGGTCAGGGCCTCGTACGCCCGGAACTCGCGATCATGGTGAGTTACGCCAAGATCGCGCTCAGCACGCAGCTGAGCCAGTCCGACGTGCCCGAGGACCCGTACCTGAGCCAGGAACTGCATCGATACTTCCCGGCCAGGCTTGCAAAAAAATACGGCGACCTGCTCGGCAGCCACCGGCTGCGGCGCGAGATCATCGTTACGGCGACCACGAACAGCATCGTCAACCGCATGGGGCCGACGTTCGTCGCCCGCACCCAGCAGGACACTGGCGCGGACGCGGCCACGGTCGCGCGTGCGTACTCGATCGCGCGCGAGGCCTTCGAGGTACGCGAGCTGTGGTCGGCGGTCGAGGCGCTCGATAACCGGATCGCGTCGGCCGTGCAATACCGCATGCTGCACGACACCGTCGGCCTGATCCGGCAGGCGACGTACTGGCTGATCCAGCGTCACCGCGCCACGCTCGGCATCGAGCAGCAGGTCGCGCGGCTGCGTCCGGGGGTTCGCGAACTCGCGCGCGCCCCGCTGCAGTGGCTGCAGGGGGCCGATCGCGCCGCGTTCGAGCTGCGCGCCAGCGAACTCGCGAAGGCCGGGGTCCCGGCCGACCTGACGCGACGAATCGCCGGATGCGATGCGCTGCACAGCGCGCCCGACATCGTCGAACTCGCGGAATCGCGGAGGATCACGGTGGAGGCTGCCGCGCGCGCCTATTACGGCATCGGCTCCCACTTCGGCCTGGACTGGCTGCGCAGCCGCATCGAGGACCTCGATACGGAGGGTCACTGGCACGCGGTCGCCCGCGGCAGCCTGCGCGAGGCGCTGTTCGAGGTCCATCGCAGCCTCGCGCAGGGTGTGCTCGGAGGCACGCGCGAGAGCGACCCGGGCAAGGCGGTCGAGAAGTGGCTCGAACGGCACAAGGTGGCTGCGGAGCATGCGCGTGCAGTGACCAACGACATCCGCGCGCAGACGACCGACGTCGATTTCGCCTCGCTGTCGGTCGCGCTCCAGGCCGTGCGCCGCGTCACGATGGCCGAGGCCTGAGCGGACGCCGCGATGCGCACCTGTCTCGTCGTGGTCACCTACGAGCGTCCCGACGCGCTCGAGCGCGTGCTCGAGAGCGTGTCGAGGCAGTCGCGCGCCCCGCACGAACTCATCGTCGCCGACGACGGCTCGGGCGCAACCGTCGCCAACGTGGTCGGTCGTTTCGCCGCACGCGCACCGTTCCCCGTCACGCACGTGCGACAGGACCACGCAGGATTCCGTGCCGGTCGAGTGCGGAACCTGGCGATCGCCGGCACTGAGTGCGAGTACGTCGTACTGGTCGACGGCGACATGGTGCTGCACCCGGAGTTCATGGCCGACCACGTGCGTGCGGCGCGACCGGGCTTCTGGACGCAGGGCGTGCGGATCCCGCTCGATGCGGCCGCCACGCGTCGCGTGCTGCAAACGGGCCGGACCCCGGTCCCGTGGGGTCGCGGCGTGGACCTGCGCCGCCGGGCCTATGCGCTGCACGCGCCACAGGTCGGCAAGCCACTCGAACGGGCCGCGAATGCGTTCATCGCCGTCAAGGCCTGCAACCAGGGGTTATGGCGCGCCGACCTGCTGCGCGTGAACGGTTTCGACGAGGACCTCACCGGTTGGGGTTCGGAGGACAAGGAACTCTGTGCGCGGCTCACCAACGTCGGCGTGCGGCGCCAGACGCTCGTGTTCGCGGCCATCGCCTGGCACCTCGCGCACCGTCCAGCGCCGCGCGGCGCCGCCCGCGCGAACCGGGAGCGCTGGCACGAGACGGTGAGCAGCGGCCGGACGCGCTGTGCGCGCGGCATCGACCAGCACCTGCAACGCCCGTAAGGGCGACCGTTTTCATCCTGACGCGACCCGAAGGCATCTTTGCAATCATGACACCCGGCAAGCTGCTGCTCTTGCGCCACGGCCAGAGCATCTGGAACCTCGAGAACCTGTTCACGGGGTGGGTCGACGTCGACCTGTCCGACCAGGGCCGGCTGGAAGCACAGGAGGCCGGCCGTCTGCTCAGGGCCGAAGGCATCGCGTTCGACATTGCGTTCACGTCGGTGCTCAAGCGCGCGATCCGCACGCTCTGGATCGCGCTCGACGAGATGGACCTGATGTGGCTGCCGGTCGAGCGCACGTGGCGCCTCAACGAGCGCCATTACGGCGCGCTGCAGGGACTCGACAAGGCGCAGACGGTCGCAAGGCACGGCGCCGACCAAGTCAAGATCTGGCGACGCAGCTACGACATTCCGCCACCGCCGTTGCCGGCGACCGACCCCGGACACCCGCGCTTCCAGCGCCGTTATGCGAACGTGCCTGCCAGCGAACTGCCCTCGTGCGAGTCGCTCAAGGACACGCTCGCGCGGGTGCTGCCGTTCTGGAACGCCCGCATCGGGCCGGAGCTCACGGCGGGACGCAACGTGCTCGTCTCAGCCCACGGCAACAGCCTGCGCGCACTCGTGAAGATGCTCGACGGCATGTCGGACGCCGACATCGTCGAACTCAACATCCCGACCGGCGTGCCGCTGCTGTACGAGCTCGACGCGGGCCTCGCGCCGGTGTCGCGCCGCTACCTCGGCGATCCGGAGGCCGTGAAGGCTCGCGCCGAGGCCGTGGCGAGGCAGGCGGAGAGGAAGTGACTGGCGGTTAGCGGTTAGCGGTTAGTAGGAATCTGACGATGTCGGCGTCGGCGCAGTATTCCTACTATCCGCTGGACACTATCCGCTATCCGCTTCCTACGTCAGGAATCCCCCGTCCACCACCAGGAACTCGCCAGTCACGTAGGCCGACGCGGACGACGCGAGGAACACCGCCGCACCCGCGAGGTCCTGCGGTTCGCCGACGCGGCCGAGCGGATTCGCACCGAGGTAGTGCGCGAGCTGCTTCTCGTCGGCGATCAGCGCTCCCGCGAACCGGGTGCGGATCAGGCCCGGCAGGATCGCGTTGCAGCGGATGCCGTGCGGACCGCACTCCTTCGCGAAGCTCCTGGTCATGTTCAGCACCGCGCCCTTGGTGATCGAGTAGATCCCCTGCAGCGGGCCGGGGCGCACCGCGTTGACCGAGGCGACGTTGATGATCGAGCCACCGCCGCTCGCGCGCATCATGCGTCCGGCAAAGACCGAGGCGTAGAAGTAGCCGCGGATGTTGACGTCGACGGTCTTCTGGAACGCACCCATGTCCGTGTCGAGGATGTGGCCGTAGTACGGATTGGTGGCGGCGTTGTTCACGAGCACGTCGACGCGCCCGTGGTCCGCCTGGATGCGCTCGAACAGGGATTCGAGCGCCTGCATGTCGCCGATGTGGCACGCGATCGCGCGGGCTTTACCGCCGGCCGCGACGATGCCGGCCGCGACGGCGTCGCACGCTTCCTGCTTGCGACTCGAGACGATGACCTCGGCGCCGTGCTGCGCGAGTCCCTGGGCGATCGCCTCGCCGATGCCCCGGCTTGCGCCGGTGACCAGTGCGACGCGACCGGACAAGTCGAACGAAACGCTCATATCGGTGCCTCCCCGCTCAGGCCGCGCACAGGCGACGCTTCGCCTCGGCGTATTCTTCCACCATCCGCGCGACGAGCGCCCGCGTGGGCATCACCTCGTGGATGTTGCCGACGCCCTGACCGGCGCTCCAGATGTCGCGCCAGGCCTTCTTGTCCGTGTTGCCGCCGGAGCCGAAGTTCATCTTCGACTTGTCGGCTTCGGGCAGGTTGTCCGGGTCGAACCCCGCGGCGGCGACGCTCCTGCGCAGGTAGTTGCCCTTCACGCCGGTGAACAGCGACGTGTAGACCACCTCGTCGGAACCGGATTCGACGATCATCCGCTTGTACTCGGGCAGCACGTGTGCCTCGGTCGTCGCGAGGAAGCGCGTGCCGAGGTATGCGAGGTCCGCACCGATGGCCTGGGCGGCGAGCACGTCCGCCCCGCTGGTCATCGCGCCCGCGAGCACGAGCGTGCCGTCGAAGAACTGACGGATTTCGCGCACGAGCGCAAAGGGGCTGCCGAGGCCCGCGTGGCCGCCGGCGCCCGCGCAGACGATGATGATGCCGTCGACGCCCTGCTGCGCCGCCTTCCGGGCATGCCGCACGTTGATGACGTCGTGGAAGACGAGGCCGCCGTAGGAGTGCACGGCGTCGACGATTTCGCGCGGCGGACGCAGGCTCGTGATGATCA
>DASUYI010000552.1:0-2803 GCA_036377475.1 Steroidobacteraceae bacterium
TAGGTGCGGACGTCCACGCGGAGGTCGACGTCGTTGCCGTCGTCCATGGGGACCCGTCGCGACGAGGTGGGCGCGATCGATTGCGCCACGTAGCGATTCGCGAGGATGTGTTCGAACGCGCCGCGCGTCAGCTTGTCGCCCCGATATGCCGCCTTGCCGCCGAAGCCGTCCACCGGCTTGAAGAACAGCCCCTTGCGCCGCGCCCACAGGTCCGTCGCGCGCGCCGGATCCACGACCTCGGTGGCGGGAATGGTGGCCCGCAGGTGGTCCTGGGCGTCGGATTCGAGCCCCGCCTCGGTCAGGAGTGCGGCATCGCGGAGCCACGCCAGCAGTCGCTTGTCGGCCCAGCGCGCGTGGCCGGCGGGGTGCGGCGTGATCACGGCGAGGTTGCGTTCGTACGCCTCGCGCAGCGTCGCGTGGCGCGTTTCGGCGAAATAGAAGTCGGTGCAACGGTTGTAGACGAGATCGACGATCTCGCCCTGCGCCACCAGCGCCGCGCCTTCGATCGACACCGCGGCGGCATCGGCAATCACGACGCTGAACCCTGCGTGCTCCAGCAGCCGCTGGTACAGCCGGAACTCCGGGTACAGGTACTGGCCTTCCGGGTCGTCGTCGACGATCGCGATGGTGCGCAGCGTCCGGCCGGGGCGCGCGCGCGCGAAGTCCGCGACGAAGTCGTCGACGACGCGGCGCGCCACGCCTGCGATGGGCACGTCCCCTGCCACCCTGGCCGCCAGCGGCGCGGTCAGGCAATCGCAGCACGCCTCGGCCGCGCGGGCGATCTCGAGGTTCACGAGCAGGCCGCCGGGATTGGTGTTCACCTCGATCAGCTGCGGCCGGTCGGTGCCGAGATGAAAATCGAAGCCAAGCACGCCGGCCGACGTCGACTGCGGCGCCCGCGCGATCTCCGGGGCGTTCGAGACGATGCGCCGCTCGAAGGCCGGGCTCGCCACGACCCGACTGATCAGCCGGATCGTGCGCTCCATGGCCACGGCCTGGCGTGGATCGACGAACACGACGCTGCCCGACACGAGGCTGGACGGAAACTCCGTCGCGCCGAGCCGCCCGCGCACCTGTTCCGCGAGTCTGGCGCGATCCACCCGGATGCACTGGCACGCCTCGTTGAGGCGTGAGGCCAACGGCACGGCGAGCGGCGTCGCCATCACGCCGCCCGCCGCTCGTACCAGGGCCTGGTCGAGTTCACGACGCGGACCACGAGCAGCATCACCGGCACCTCGATCAGCACGCCGACGACGGTGGCGAGTGCGGCGCCCGACTCGAACCCGAACAGGCTGATCGCCGCAGCGACCGCGAGCTCGAAGAAGTTCGAGGCGCCGATCAAGGCAGACGGACAGGCGATGGCGTGCGATTCGCCCACCGCGCGATTCAGCCAGTACGCGAGCGAAGAGTTCAGGAACACCTGGATCAGGATCGGCACGGCGAGCAGGGCGATCACGAGCGGCTGGTCGATGATCGCCTCGCCCTGGAACCCGAACAGCAGCACCAGGGTCACGAGCAGCGCCCCGGTCGACCACGGTCCGATCCGCGACATCGCGGCATC
Source organism: Steroidobacteraceae bacterium (assembly GCA_036377475.1). Lineage (GTDB taxonomy): Bacteria > Pseudomonadota > Gammaproteobacteria > Steroidobacterales > Steroidobacteraceae > RPQJ01. Next base: position 1,562 of record DASUYI010000552.1, read on the forward strand.
GAATGCCGGGCGGCCTTTGCTGAGCAGCGATCGCCGCCAGGCCTGGGCCAGGACCACGGGGATCACGATGTAAAGGACGACGGAGGTGATCAGCGTGTCCCACGGAACCGTGATCGCGGCCATCCCGAGCAGCAGGCCGACGATCGGGGCGAACGCGAACACCATGATCGAGTCGTTCAACGCAACCTGCGTCAGCGTGAACGTCGGGTCGCCATTCGAGAGCCGCGACCAGACGAACACCATCGCCGTGCACGGCGCCGCCGCGAGCAGGATCAGGCCCGCAACGTAGCTGTCGAGTTGATCGGCCGGCAGCCAGGGCGCGAACAGGTGCCGGATGAAGATCCAGGCGAGCAACGCCATCGAGAACGGCTTGACGAGCCAGTTCACCAGCAGGGTGACACCGATGCCCCGAACGTGCCGACGCACCTCGTGCAGCGCGGCGAAGTCCACCTTCACGAGCATCGGCACGATCATCACCCAGATCAGCAGTCCCACCGGCAGGTTGACCCTGGCGAACTCCATGCGGCCGATGGCCTGGAACTGGGCCGGGAAGACGCGACCGAGCAGGACCCCGACGACGATGCAGACGAACACCCACACCGTGAGATACCGCTCGAACACGCTCATCGGCGCGCGCGTGACAGGTTTCACGGTGATCTCGCACTGGGTCGACATGACTATTCCACGGTGGCGCCGATACGATCCATCTCGGCCTTGAGCCTCGCCCGATCCCTGGCGAGTTCGTCGAGGGGAAGGGCCAGGAACGCTTCGATGCGTCGTCGCAGGACGCGATAGGCCTTCTCGAATGCCGCGTCGATTTCGTCGTCGGTGCCCGCCGCACGCGCCGGGTCGTCCACGCCCCAGTGGCTGCGCAGCGCCGGTCCGAGGTAAGCCGGGCAGCTTTCGCCGGCGGCGCTCGAGCACACCGTGATCACGATGTCGGGCACCGTGGGCAGGTCATCCCAGGACTTGCTGTGACAGCCGTCCGTCGGGATTCCCTCCCGACGCAGCAATGCGAGCGAGCGAGCATGCACCTGTCCCGTGGGCTGGCTCCCGGCACTCATCGCGGCCCAGCCGGCCGGGGCGAGGTGATTGAACGTGGCTTCGCCCAGGATCGAGCGGCAGGAGTTGCCCGTGCACAGGAACAGGACGTTCACGGGCTCACGCCAGGGGTTTCGACATGCACACGGCGGAGGCCGGGCACAGCGACTTGAATTCCGACGACTCGAGGACCGCGGCCGG
>DASUYI010000553.1:0-2594 GCA_036377475.1 Steroidobacteraceae bacterium
AGCCTTTTCTGACCACAAGTCGCTTTTCCCGCCTCGGAACGGTACGACGTAGATGGACGGATTCAGGGTCGGGTGCACGAACGGACTCAACGTCGTGTCGAACACGATTTGACGCGAGTCTGGCGACCACGCGGCGTGATCCGCTGACGGGATCTCCCGTCTGACGAAATCTGGGCGGCCCGACCGGGTGGAAGTGGATCTCCGATCCGCTGCCGCGGAAGGACCTCGACAGGGCGATCACGCGGCCGTTCGGGGACCATGCTGCGGCCCACATTATGTAACCGTGGTCGTGAAGGTCTTGGTCGATCACGCTTTTCTGTTTGGTCGCGAGGTCGTAGATCACGACGTCGGGGAAGTCCGCCGCCGTGTCGCCGACGACGCGTCGCCCGTCGGGTGCCCACGACGGATCGTTCAGCGGCACGTCGATAAGACCGATCCGCCTGTCGAGGACTCTCAGCCCTTCGAGCTTGCCGGCTAGTTGATCCGCCTGCACAGGTTGTGAACGGCTGAGAGATACATCCGGCCCTCTTTTGAGGCTGTGCGGGTCCGCCAAGACCTGCGTCCCAGAGGAGGGCCGTGATGGAGTTGCACGCTAACGCGAAGCTCGGACTGGCTGGTCGGCGCGAGCTGGTGCTGGCGATTGAAGCTGGTTTGTCGCTCAGAGCTGCCGCAGCTGCTTTCAAGGTGTCGCCGGCGACGGCGCATCGTTGGTGGCATCGCTGGCTCGAAGGGGATCGGCTGGCGATGTCGTTGCTGGATCGATCGTCGCGACCGCTGCGGCAGCCGAGGCGGCTGTCGCCCGTCGAGGAGGAGCCGATCCTGCGCGCCCGTCGGGAGACAAACCTCGGCCCTGGTCGGCTCGCCGGGATCGTGCGCCGGGCACGCTCGACGATCTGGAAAGTGCTCTGGCGGCACGGGCTCTCACGGCGGCCGCGGGGGCAGCGGCAGAGCTACCGCCGCTACGAATGGTCGCGGCCGGGTGCGCTGCTGCACATGGACGTCAAGAAACTGGCCCGCTTCAGCGTCCCCGGTCACCGCGTCACCGGCGACCGCTCCACGAAGGACATGCACCGAGGGATCGGCTACGACCACCTCCACTGCGTCGTCGACGACCACAGCCGCGGCAGCCGCCCGTACTCGTCCACACACGGTTGGTCGCAGGCTCAGGGTAACGCCGCACCCGTGTGCCGACGGCCTGGGCTGACAGGTCGCGCCCTACCTATGGCGGTGGGATCGGCTGCCAGGCCGGACTCGCTTCTCCCACGCGGTTGTGCGTCAGCCTCGTAGCGCCGGTTCCGTCAGCGTTCATGACGTAGATTTCGCTTGAGGCGTCACGGGCCGCGGGCAACATTTCCTTCTTCCAGTCCAGCTTGCGCACGAACGCAATCCGACCATTCGACGACCAGGCCGGGTATTCATCGAATTCATCGAGCGCGTGGTGCGTCAGTTGCCTCTGCGCACCGTCGTTGGCGTTCATGACCCAGATGCCGCTCGGGCGTGCGAAGACGACTTTGTGGCCGTCCGGCGACCACGCGGGCTGCCCGGAGCCGACCCAGCCGCCCCCCGGTGTGAGCAGGCGCAGACCGGTGCCGTTCGTCTTCATCACGTACACATCGGACACATAGCCCCCGCTGTCGAAGACGAGCCATCCTCCGTCAGGACTCCAGTCGACGTTGCCCTCCCAGAACGGCGTCTTCTTGAGCCGGTGTTGGCCGGATCCATCGGCGTTCATCACCCAGATGTCCCGGTTCTCGACGCCCTGGAACGCCGTGAACGCGATCGAGCGACCGTCGGGCGACCAGGTCGGCGAGCCGAAATTGGTCGCGCGAGGATAGAACAGCTTTCGGTAAGGCTTCTCGCCGATCGAGTACGGCTGACCGCCGGTGGCCACGCGCACCCGGTTTCGTCCATTTGCGTCAATCAGCCAGATCCCCGTCGACGTAGCGATCACGAGCTTCGTGCCGTCGGGCGACCAGGCGATCGCTCGGCCGTAGATACCGGGCTCCGCCGTCTGCATGATTCGGCGGGCGCCCGTCCCGTCGGCACGCATCACGTAGATGCCGTCCGCGCGGGCGAAGGCGATCAGCCCTGACGCCTGGTTGGCGGAACGAGCGCCGCTGACGACCAGAGTCGAGACGAGCGCCACTGCCAGCCCGACGAGGAGAGCAAGCCCGAGGCCGACATGCGAGCGATGCTCAGGGATCGGGGATCCATGGATCGTCACGAGGATCACCTCCCTTTCACGTCCAGAGTTCCACCACCGAGCAATTAGGCCATCAGGGGTTACACGTAACGAAGAGCTACGAGTCGTGATCGCGCGGCTTTCCCTTCGGTGACCCCTGATTCCCCGCTGGCCGTTGCCACGGCGTTGCCACGCGGATCAGGGCTTTCACTGATGGTCGGCGGTCGGGAGTGGCGGACACTGACCGTGAAGGAGGCGGGTAATGCGTCGCATGTTTGTCGGTGCGGCTGTTGCGCTCGTGGTGATCGTCGCCGTGGCAGTGGTTTCGGCTGTGGCGGTCGCACCGGCTCGGCCGGGTTTGCTGACGGCAGCAGGGGCGCGGGACGGCGGCATGTTCGCGTTTGAGCGCTCC
>DASUYI010000554.1:0-9991 GCA_036377475.1 Steroidobacteraceae bacterium
ATGAACGACAGGCCCAGGATCCAGCGCATCGCCGTGGGTCCGACCAGCGCGGAGATCCACGCGCCCGCCGCCCCGGCCAGCGCGTGGTTCGCGAGCGTCGCGACCAGGATGCCGAGGATGATCGGCAGGGGCTTGCGGAAACGCGCCGCGAGCACGAGCGCGAGCAGTTGTGTCTTGTCGCCGATTTCGGCGAGCGCGACGATGCCGGTCGAGATCAGGAACGCTTCCATCGGTGCGGGCGAAGACGAGCCGTGTCAGGCTGCGGCCGCCCAACGGGGCGCGCACTGTACACCGCTGGCCACCTGCGTTCATCCGGACCGGCTCGACACTGCCCGCGTGCGTGGCGCTCCCGCCTTGCACCGGGTTGGAGCGCAGCCGCGAAGCAATGAGTTTTTTTGCGGCGCGTCAACAATTTAGGTTGCAGCAAGCGCGAACGGTAGGTACATTCGCCACTGGTCAAGAAGTGACCAGTGTGCGCATCGCGCATCGTCGGCACCGAAACGCAGACAGAAGTCCAGCCTTAGATTCCACCTCTCGCTTCGCGCGGTGCCGCCTCATTCATGACGATCCTGCCCCAGGGACGCGTGTCCCTTCTCCGCCACGGACCGGCGCAGCGCCTCCGGCCCCGTGTGCGCGTGCCCGGCAGGCGTCCGGTCGAGGGCTGCCGCTCGACGGGTGAAGGCTTGATCGCAGGGGGCCTGTGGTAGTATGCGCGGCGATCGTTGCCCGTACGTGTCTTGCAGAGCGCTTCCAGGCGCCACCCTTGTTAGCCGAAACGTCTTCGATCAGGTGACAGGACACGTCGCCGGAGCGCCGGCTGGAACCGGTCGGCGACCGACCAGACGCTCGGCTGCGAATCCTCCTGTTGTATTGCTGTTGGTGAGTGCCGGTCAGGCAATGACGCCTGAAGACCGGTTTTGATGTGTTATCTCTGAGGATGTTCGAATGACCAAGATCTACGTGGGCAACCTGCCTTTTACCGCGACTGAGCAGGACGTGAAGGAACTGTTCGGCCAGCACGGAACCGTCGAGTCCGTTGCCCTCCCGACTGACCGCGAGACCGGCCGGCCGCGCGGCTTCGGCTTCGTCGAAATGCCCCAGGCGGATGCCCAGCGTGCCATGGGCGCGCTGAACGGCTTCAACATGGGCGGCCGACCGCTGCGCGTCAACGAAGCGCAGGATCGCCCGCGCACCGGCGGCGGCGGTGGCCGCATGGGCGGCGGTGGTGGCCGTCCGGGTGGCGGCTACGGCGGTGGCGGCGGTGGTGGCGGCTACGGCGGCGGTGGTGGCGGCGGCGGCGGCCAGCGCCGCTGGTAACCGCGCGCGGGGTCAAGGCCTCACGGCCCGGCCCCGTCGGCACTGCCGGTTGATCCCGACGACGCTCGCGGCCTGACGGTCGCGAGCGTTCGTCGCGAGGCGCTCGAGGTACTTCGACAGTACCGCGGGGACGAGCGCGTTCGTTTGCCGGGCGCGCCCTGGCTCACCACATGTCCCGCAATCTGCTCGCGACGTCCAGGCGCGGGCCGTCGGCTGCCTTCAATGGCACGTCGCTCCCCGTCGTTTCGGCCGGCGCAGTGACGCGCTCGAACCGCCGCAGCACGCTTTCGGTCAGGAAGCGGCTGCGGGCACCGTGCACGTACCGGTCGCCCAGGCCTGCCTGCTGCGTGACGTAGAAGCGCACCGGCGCGATCAATCGCAACTCGTCCCGGGCACGCGTCATCGCGACGTACAACAGGCGCCGCTCCTCCTCGAGCAACTCCGCGCGACCGGCGGAGAACTCCGACGGGAAGCTGCCGTCGGTGACGTTCAGCACGTGCACGGTGTCCCACTCCTGGCCCTTCGCGGAGTGCACGGTCGAAAGCACCAGGTAATCCTCGTCGAGCAACGGATCCCCGGCGAGGTCGCCGATGGCCTGGGGCGGATCGAGCGTGAGCTCCGTGACGAACGCTTCGCGAGTGACGTGCTGCTGGCCCAGGCGCTCGAGCTGGTCGAGATCGCCCTTGCGCGCCTGCGCAGCCTCGTAGAGCCGCTCGAGCTGCGGCTCGTACCACTGCCGGACCCGGTGCAACTGCCCTTCCCACGGCGCGCCCTCCGCGCCGATCTGCGCGAGCATCGGCACGAGCGTCGCCCAATGCTCGCGCGTCGCGGCCGGCACGGCGTGAGCCGCGAGCGCCGGCCAGGCGAAGGACGCGGCCTCGAAGGCATCGCAGGCGCGCTGCGCGTGCGCGGGGCCCATCCCCGGCAGCAGCTGCAGCACGCGAAACGCCGCGATCCGGTTGCGCGGGTTGTCCGCCCAGCGCAGCACCGCGAGCAGGTCCTTGACGTGCGCCACCTCGAGGAACTTGAGGCCGCCGTACTTCACGAACGGCACGTTGCGACGCATGAGCTCGAGCTCGAGCACGTCGCTGTGGTCGGAGTTGCGGAACAGCACGGCCTGGCGACGCAGGTCGACGCCGCGCTCGCGCGCCTCGAGCACGCGGTCGACCACGACCGTCGCCTGCGCCTGCTCGTCGAGCACGGTGACGTACTGCGGCCGGGCACCCGAGCCGCGCGAACTCTGCAAGCGCTTCAAGTACTGGCGACCGCCCTCGGCCATGAGCGCGTTGGCCGCGTCCAGCACGCCCTGCGTCGAACGGTAATTCTGCTCCAGCGTCACGACGCGCGCCGCGGGCGTGAACTTCCCCGGAAAATCGAGGATGTTGTCGACCGACGCCGCCCGGAACGAGTAAATCGCCTGCGCGTCGTCGCCGACGACCGTGAGCCCGGCGCCATCGGGCTTGAGCCGCAACAGGATCTCCGCCTGCAGCACGTTGGTATCCTGGTACTCGTCCACGAGCACGTGGTCGAAGCGTGCGCCGATCGCGGCCGCCAGGGCCGGCTCCTGCATCATCACGTGCCAGTAAAGCAGCAGGTCGTCGTAGTCGAGCACCTGCTGCTCGAGCTTGGCTTCGACATAGGCCCGACACAGCGCGGTGAGCTGCTCCTCCCACTCGACGCACCACGGATAAACCGTCTCGAGCGTGTGCCGCAGCGGCCGTTGCGTGTTGACGCGGTGCGAGTAGATCGCGAGACAGGTGTCCTTGCGCGGGAAGCGCTTTTCGGTGCGCGAGTAGCCGAGCCGGTGGCGCACGACGTCGACGAGGTCGGCCGCATCGCCCCGGTCGAGCACGCTGAACCCCGGGTCGAAGCTGAGCCTGTGGGCGTATTCGCGGACGAGACGGTTGCCGATCGCATGAAACGTGCCCGACCACGGCAGTCGCAGGTTCGCGGGCACGCCGGCACGACCGTGCGCCTGCGCCGCGAGCGCGTCCGACATCACGCGCTGCGCGCGTCGCGTCATCTCGAGCGCTGCGCGTCGGCTGAACGTGAGCAGCAGCATGCGTTCCGGCGCCACTCCCTGCAGCAACAGGTGCGCGACGCGGTGCGCGAGCGTGCTGGTCTTGCCCGTGCCGGCCCCGGCGATGACGAGCAGGGGCCCCGCGTCGAGGCCGCCGCGCGGTCGTTGCTCCCCGTGCGTCACGGCGGCGGTCTGGGCGGGGTTCAGCGTGCTGAAAACGGCGGCCATCGCGGCATCGGCAGGGTGGACTGTATGGAATCACAGTATAGGGGATGACGCGGGCCTTTCCTCTATGATTCCGCCGCGGACGATCCGCGACGACGGAACGGGGACGGTGTGGCGATCGCGAGCAGCAACGATTTCCGCTTCACGGGCGTGCTGCTGCGCATCGCGTTCTCGCTCGCGCTGGTGTTCCTGACCTTCAACCCGTCCGGGCGTTCGTATGTGCACTGGCTGTCGGCCAGCCTCTCGCCGATCGACCCGCTGGTCGTGGTCGCCGGCATCGTGCTGGTCGGCGCGTGGCTGTTCTTCGTTCGCGCGACGTTCGCATCGATGGGCACGATCGGCGTGATGCTGCTGCTGGCGTTGTTCGCCTCGATCGTGTGGTGGATGGTCTCGCAGGGCTGGCTCTCGGTAGAGAACCCGTCGGCGATGGCGTGGGTGGTGCTGACGCGCCTGGGCCTGTTGCTCGGGATCGGCATGTCGTGGTCGCACCTCCGCGCTCGGCTCTCTGGCCAGGCCTCCGTCGACCGCGTCGACGACTGAACCGACCCGCCACATTCCCTCCTGCCGCGGAGTTCGACGACGATGGCCGACGCCCGAGACGTTGCGGATCGCTACCCGTCCCAGCCGAAGCACCTGACCGCGCTCCACCTGCCGGTGCCGCCGCGCGCGTCGCTGCCGCCGGACCTGCAGAAGTACTTCGCGGTCTGCGACGAGAAAATCGGCTTCCTGCCGAACGTCCTCGCCGCGTACACGTTCGACGAGGCCAAGCTGCGGGCCTTCATCGGTTTCTACAACGACCTGATGCTCGAGGACTCGCCGCTCAGCAAGCTCGAGCGCGAGATGATCGCCGTCGTCGTGTCGTCGGCGAACCGCTGCTATTACTGCCAGGTCGCGCACGGACAGGCCGTCCGCCAGCTGTCGGGCGATCCTGCACTCGGCGAACTGCTGGTGATGAACTATCGCGCGGCGCAGTTGAGCCCGCGCCACCGGGCGATGCTCGACTTCGCGCACAAGGTCACCGTGACGCCCGATGGAATCGTCGAGGCGGACCGGGAAAGCCTGCGCGCGGCGGGGTTCGACGACCGCGCGGTCTGGGACATCGCCGCGGTCGCCTCGTTTTTCAACATGACCAATCGCATGGCGACCGCGGTGGACATGGTGCCGAACCCGGAGTACCACTCCGCGGACCGTTGACGATCGAAGCACGGGCCAGTGACCGCGGCGCCCGTTCGAGGAGACACACCATGGTCAGATCTGTCGCCCGGTTGGCCGGGCTCGTGCTCGTCCTGTGCACCGTCAGTGCAGTGCACGCTGCAACGACCGCTGCGGCGGCAGCGAGTGGCGGGGCCTTCCAGGAAGTCGTCGACGCGCTGCTGGCCGACCTCTACGCCCGCAACCCGACCTACGCGACCGACCTCGGCCTGCACGAGTTCGACGGCAGGCTCGAGGACTACTCGGCCGCGTCGATCGCCGCCGAACTGCAGGCCGTCGCGAAGTTCGAGGCGGAGCTCGAGCGCATCGACCCGAAGGAGTTGAGCCAGGTGCAACGGCAGGACCGCGAGTTGCTCCTGCTGTCGCTCGTGTCGCGCCGGCTCGACGCCGAGCGCGTGCGACCGCTCGAACGCAACCCGGACGTCTACAGCAGCGGCATCACCAATTCCGCCTACGCGCTGATCAAACGGGATTACGCGCCCGCCGAACAGCGCTTGCGCAGCCTCGTCGAGCGCGAGAAGGCGATGCCGTCGGCTTTGCTCGAAGCCCGACGCAACCTGCGCGACGTGCCGAGGATCTACGCCGAGATCGCGATCGAACAACTGGACGGCAACCAGGAGTTCTTCCGTTCCGCGGTGACCGCGGCCTTCGCCGGCGCCGGCGACGCGGCCCTGCAAGCCGAGTTCAAGCGCACGAACGACGCCGTGATCCGCGCCCTCGGCGATTACAAGACGTGGTTGCAGCAGACCCTGCTGCCGAAGGCGACCGGCAGCTTCGCCTGGGGTGCCGACCTCTACCAGCGCAAGCTCCGGGCCGACGAGATGATCGACACGCCGATCGCGGAGCTGGAGCGGATCGCGTTGCAGGACCTGAGGCGAAACCAGGCCTGGGTCGCCGCAGCGGCGAAGCAGGTCGACCCGAAGAAGTCACCGCTCGAAGTGCTCGACGCGATGCAGCGGGACCACCCGCCGCCGGACAAGCTGCTGGCCACGACGCAGGCCGATCTCGACGCACTCGGTCGCTTCATGACCGAGCGTCACATCGTGACGATCCCGCAGGACGCGCCGCCGGCACAGGTGCAGGAAACGCCGCCATTCATGCGCGCGACGACCTCGGCCTCGATGGACACGCCGGGGCCGTTCGAGCAGGGCAAGCTGCAGGGGTTCTACAGCATGACGCTGCCCGACCCGGCGTGGCCCGCGGCACGGAAAGAAGAGTTCATGCGGCAGTGGTTCTATCCGCTGATCACGAACGTGTCGGTGCACGAGGTCTGGCCGGGGCATTACCTGCAGTTCCTGTACGCGCCGACGTACCCGTCGGTCGTACGCAAGGTCATGGGCTCGAACGCGAACGCCGAAGGCTGGGCCCACTACTGCGAGCAGATGGTGATCGACGAGGGATTCCATGCCGACGATCCGCGCTATCGGCTGGCGCAGCTGCAGGACGCGTTGCTGCGCGACGCGCGCTTCATCGTCGGCATCCGTCTGCACACGCAGGGAATGACGCTGCAGCAAGCGGAGGATTTCTTCGTCACCGAGGGCTACCAGCCGCGCCCCGTCGCCGTCTCCGAGACCAAGCGGGGTACCTCGGACGCGCTCTACGGCTATTACACGATGGGCAAGCTCGCGATCCTGAAGCTGCGCGCCGACTACCAGCGCAAGCTCGGCCCGGCATTCCGGCTGCAGGATTTCCACGACCGCTTCATCGGCCTCGGCCCGCTGCCGTTGCCGCTCGTCCGCGAGGCCATGCTGGGCGAGCGCGGCACGCTGTTCTGATGGCCGGGACGGCGCGTGCGAATCAGTCGCTGGTCGGGGCGATCCGGTACTCGTGCACTTCGCTGTGGTCGTTCAACGTCGTCGCCAGGCGGCCCGCCGCGGAGCGATCGGTCGACGCGATCGTGGTCGTGTAGCGACGCACCCGACCCTCGCCGTCGAGCCGATAGCTGAAGTTCGCCACGGTGAACCCGTGCTTCGTGACGAATTCGCGCACGGTCTGCTCGCCGTGTGCGCTGTCCGGCGCGAACCGGACTTCGAAGTGGTAGTACGCCTGCGTCGGCATGCGCACTTCGATCTGGCGGAACACCGACAGCACGCCGAGCGTCAGCACGACGGCCAGCACGAGCGGAAAGTAGAAGCCGGCTCCGGCGAGCACGCCGATCGCGGCCGTGATCCAGATCGAGGCGGCCGTGGTCAGCCCGCGCACCGACAGGCCCTCGCGCATGATCACGCCGGCCCCGAGGAAGCCGATGCCCGTCATGATGCCCTGCGCCATCCGCGTGGGATCCAGCCGGATCAAGGTGTCCGGCGTCTGCACCCAGTGCGACTCGTAGACGGTCACCAGCATCAACACGGTGGAGGCCATGCAGACGAGCGCATGCGTGCGAAAGCCGGCCGGACGACCGCGGTACGACCGTTCGTAACCGATCACCGCCCCCGCCGCCAGCGAGACCAGGATCCGCACCGCCATGTCGATGAGATCGGCATCGAGCTGCACAGGGGCGGCCTCAGCGCACGAGGCGCATCACTCTGGCCTTGAAATCGTCGTACGGCGGATAGCGCAGCGGCGCGTCGAACCGGAAACTGCGCTTCATGACCGGCTTCATGTGGCTGAACGTCTCGAAGCCGTACCATCCGGTGTACCGGCCCATGCCGCTCGCGCCGATGCCGCCGAACGGCAGCTCCGGCGACACCATGAAGATGACCGCGTCGTTGATGCAGACGCTGCCCGCGCTGAGCCGCGACAGCACCGCGTCCTCGAGCGCCTTGCTCTTCGAGAACAGGTACAGGGCGAGCGGCTTGGGGCGGTCCGCCACGAACTTGATCGCATGGTGCATCTCGTCCACGGTGATCACCGGCAGCACCGGTCCGAAAATCTCCTCGCGCATCAGCGCGGACTCGGGGTCCGGGTCGAGCACGATCGTCGGCGCCACGTACCGCCGGGCGACGTCGACCTGTCCACCCGTGTGGACCTTCTGGCCCTCGAGCAGCTTCGCGAACCGCGCCGTGTGACGCTCGCTCGCGATCCGGCAGAAGTCCGGGCTCTGGCTCGGGTCGTCGCCGTAGAACTGCTTGATCTTCGCGGCGAGCGTGTCGGCGAACTGCGCGGCGACGTCCCGGTGCACGAGCACGTGGTCGGGCGCCACGCAGGTCTGCCCGGCGTTGATGAACTTGCCCCACGCGATCCGGTTGGCGGCGACGTCGAGGTCGGCGCTCTTGTCGATGATGCACGGGCTCTTGCCGCCGAGCTCGAGCGTGACGGGCGAGAGGTGCTTCGCGGCGGCGGCCATCACGATGCGCGCGACGCGCTCGTTGCCGGTGTACAGGATGTGGTCGTACTGGTGCTCGAGCAGTTCCGTGGTCTCGGGGATGCCGCCCTCGATCACCGCGAAGGCGTCGTTGTCGAGATAGCGCGGCAGGATCCGCGCGATCGCCTCCGAGGTGTGCGACGTGATCTCCGAAGGCTTCATCACCGCACAGTTGCCCGCCGCGATCGCGCCCACGAGCGGCGCACAGACCATCGACAACGGGTAGTTCCACGGCGCGATGATCAGCACCACGCCCTTGGGTTCGGGCTGGATGTAACTGCGGCCGGGCTGGGCCATCAGCGGCGTCGGCACGCGCTTCGGCTTGAGCCACTTCCTGAGGTGCCGTGCGGCGTACGTCGCTTCACTCTCGACGAAGCTCATCTCGGTGAGCACCGCTTCGAAGTGACACTTGCCGAGATCGGCCCGCAGCGCCTCGCCGAAGTCCTTCTCGTGGTCGCGCATCATGCGCGCCAGTTCCTTGAGTTGCCGCAGGCGCCATTCGATCGGTCGGGTCTTGCCCGTCGCAAACGTGGCGCGCAGCCGGTGCAGCGCGTCGGGGATCGCGGATCTCCCGGTCGTCGCGCCGGCGCCCGTGGCCGTCGTCGTGGGCGTGGTCGTCAATGTCGCTGCCGCTGCCGTACTGCTCATCACTGGATCCCCCGGATCGGTCCGTGGCTCGGTCGGTCGCTCGATCCACCGACAGACCGATAACGCTACCACAGGGCGCCGCTTCTGGTGCGCCGCAACATCAGCCACGACCCGATATCATCGGCCGGCACCGCCCGGGAGCGCTCATGACCGACGAGATCCGCAACGTCCACACCGGCAAGGTCCTGACGCTGAACCTCGAGCGGGTCACGCTGCCCAACGGCCGGGTGGCCGAGCTCGAGATCGCCCATCACCCCGGCGGGGCCACGATCGTCGCGCTCGATGCGCAAAACCGCGTGTGCCTGCTGCGCCAGTTCCGTCACGCGGCCGGCGGCTGGATCACCGAGTTGCCGGCCGGAAAGCTCGACAACCGTGAGCCACCATTGCAGTGCGCGCAGCGCGAGCTGGCCGAGGAGGTCGGGATGTCGGCGCGGCGCTGGGACCACCTCGGCCAGTTCTTCAGCTCGCCCGGCGTGCTCACCGAGGTGATCCACGTGTTCCTGGCCCGTGAGCTCGAGGCATGCGCGGCGACCCCGGAGGAGCACGAGGTGTTCGAGGCGAGCTGGGTGCCGATCGAGGAGGCGTTCCGGCTCGCGAGCGACGGCACCCTGCGGGACGCGAAGACAGTGATCGGTCTCGCGTGGTCGCGCGCGCGCCTAGCAGACGGTGCCGCCGGCGAAATGTGATCGACTCCGCAATACCGACGCGTCGATTTTTGTAACATCGTCTCCCGATGGACCGCTCGTACGTTCGTCTTTGACAGAGACCGACCACCATGGCCGAAAAACCCACGGGCAAGAAGCCCCCCGCCTCCGCCGAACCGGACCCGAACGAACCGGGGCGGCTCGAACGCGACGACCGCGGCAACGTCACCTGGCAGTGGTCGGACGCCGAGAACCTCACTGCGGACGACACGCTGGGGGCCGCCGAGCGCCTCCGCGCGCTCGTGGACCCGGGCCTCGACGTGCAGGACGAGCAGGAAAACCCGCTGAGCCCGGTCCAGAACAACACGAAGGGGCTGAAGACCGGTTACAACCCCTACAACAGTGGTGCGCTGGGGAAGCAGGCCTGGAAAAAGAAGAAGGACCTGCGCCGGCTCTCCGAGTGGATCGAGCTGCGCAAGAAGATGGAAGGCAAGAAGGAAGAGTGAGTGTCCAGTCTAGTGTTCGGCGGTTAGCAGGAGGCCGGCCCATGCCGGCCTCTTCGTCTGCCTGAACACTGAACACTGAACACCTCCCCTAGCCTTCGGCGTGCCTCCATTTGGC
>DASUYI010000555.1:0-5737 GCA_036377475.1 Steroidobacteraceae bacterium
CTGCTTTACGTCGGTGCGCCCCAGTCGCTGATCCTCGCAGTGCTCGCGACGCTCGACGGCCTCATGCACGCGTTCGGGCTCAAGGCGAACATGCTCGACGCCGCGGTGCAGCTCGTCGGCCTGCTGCTGCTGATCCGCGTCACGGTGTACGTCGTCCGCGTCTCGCTCGGTGCGCGCACGCGGCTCAAGGGCTGGGGCGTGCCGATCACGGCCGTCATCTGGGTCTTCGTGGCCCTGCACGTGCTCGGCTGGGGCGACGAGGTCATCGCCGCGCTCGACAGCATCGGCCTGAACGCCGGCAAGACGCGGATCTCGGTCTGGTCGGTGCTCAAGCTGCTCGTGACGGTCAGCTTCTTCGTGATCGCCGCGATGTGGGTGTCGCGCTGGCTCGAGCGGCGCGTGCTCAAGCTCGACGCGCTCGCGCCGACGATGCGCATCGGCATCGCGAAGTTCCTGCAGGCGTTCCTGGTCGGCCTGTCGGTGCTGGTCGGGCTCAATGCGGCCGGACTCGACCTCACCACGCTCAACGTGCTCACGGGCGCGATCGGCATCGGTCTCGGTTTCGGCCTGCAGAGCATCGCGGCCAACTTCGTCAGCGGGTTCGTGCTGCTGATGGACCGCTCGATCAAACCGGGCGACGTGATCAGCTTCACCGGCATGCCGGGCACCACGACCGAGGGATTCGGCTGGGTCGAGGAACTGCGCGGACGTTACGTCGTCGTGCGCGACCGTGACGGCGTCGAGATGCTCGTGCCGAACCAGAACCTGATCACGAACCCGGTCATCAACTGGAGCTACACCGACCCGCGCGTGCGCCTGAAGCTGCCGGTCCGGGTGAGCTACAAGGACGATCCGGAACTCGCGATGAAGCTGCTGCTCGATGCCACCGTGGACCACCCGCGCATCATCCGCGAGCCCGCGCCGGTCGCGCGGCTGATGGGGTTCGGCGACCACGGCATCGAGCTCGAACTGCGCTTCTGGATCCCCGATCCGCAGGAAGGCGTCAACAACGTGCGCTCCGACGTCAACCGCATGATCTGGAAGCTGTTCCGCGAGCACGGCCTGACGATCCCCGTCGCCCAGCGCGAAATCCGCGTGGAGATGGGCACGTCGCAGGTGCCGGCGCCGATTTCGCCGCAGCCGCGCGCCTGACCGTGATGCCGGTCGAGGTCGCGGGTGCGCTCTCGATCCCCGACGAATTGCTCGAGTTTCGCGCCGTGCGCGCCTCCGGTCCGGGGGGCCAGAACGTCAACAAGGTTTCCAACGCGGTGGAACTGCGGTTCGACTCGGCGCGCTGGGAGATGCTTTCCCCGGGGGCGAGGTCGCGGCTCCGGCGCATCGCCGGGCGGCGCATGACCGCCGCGGGCCTGATCGTGATCGACGCACAGCGATTGCGATCGCTCGAGCAGAACCGCGCCGACGCGCTCGAGCGCCTGCGCACGATGCTCGAGGAGGCGCTGGTGGAACCGAAGCTCAGGCGCAAGACCCGGCCGACGCTCGCGTCGAAAAGACGGCGACTCGAGGGCAAGACGCAGCGGGGCAAGGTCAAGGCGCTGCGACGCAAGCCAAGGGGAAGTGACTAGCGGATAATGAATAGTCGGAAAAGAAGAGGCCGGCAAATGCGCCGGCCTTCTTGGTCTGACTAGTCACTATTCACTAGTCACTTTCTTTATGTCTCGCTGCCGGTCGCCATCTTCCCTGGCGGCGACCGGTCGCGGGACAAGGGTCATCCGTGACCGTGTTCACAGATTACGCAGCGCACCGGGATCGCGTGTTCGGCCGAACGACCAATGCTTCGTAGGACCTGACCCACACCGTCGCGCAGCGGCTTCATCGCGCGATCGCTTCGCGCGTGAGCGGTGACGCGCTGCGCACGGGCGTCGGCAACGACGGGCGGATGTCGACGGTGGCCAGCCAGTTGTGAATGCGCACGATCCTGCGGGCAAAACTCGCGTCAGAGTCCGTTGCAGGAGCATCGCCCGGGGCCTGCTCGCGCAGATGCGCCGCGGCCTCGCGCACGCCTCGCGGTGCGTGCGCGCCGAGCAACTCGACGAGCTGCGGCAGGGGAACGTTCGCGTTCAGCGAGTCGTAGCGCAACGACGCGCCGTGTGCGAGTCGCAGCCGGCGCGCAGGCGCCTCGATCGCGACCACGCGCGCGTTGCCGGGGTGTGCGACGACGACGTCGCCCGGATCGTCGAGCGAAATCGTGACCTCGTCGTGACTGACGGGCGGTTCCGGCAGCGCCGGTCGCGAGCCGAACACGATCGCCTCCATCGCCGCGGCGGTGTCGTCCCAGCAGAGGTCCTCGGACAGCTCACGCATTTCGCGCGCGCGACGGTCGCGCTGCGCGGCGCTTTCGGCGAGCGCCTCCTCGCAGGCTTCGATGAACTGCGCGGCGCCGTCGCCGATGCGCACGAGCGGCGCGTACGGTTCGGCCACGTCGCGGATGCGTGTGCTGACGATGGGCTTGCCGGCCGCCATGTACTCGAGCGTCTTCGTCGGGCTGATGTGCCGCGTCGCCTCGTTGAGCGCGAACGGCATCATGCAGACGTCCCAGGCCGCGGCCAGCCGCGGCAGCGTCTCGAACGCGTGCTGCCCGAGCCAGTGCAGGTTCTCCCGTCGCGGCAGGTCCTTCGGGTCCACCTTCACGGTCGGGCCGACCATGAACCACTGCCAATCCGGTCGTTCGCCGGCGACGCGGTCGAGCAGCGCATAGTCGATGCGTTCGTCGATGACGCCGAAGTACCCGATCCGGGGGTGACCGAGCGAAGGCCACGGCTCGGGCCAACCGTCGCGCGGCGCGAAGTGCCGCGCATCGACGCAACTCGGGAAGCACCAGACGTCGTGGTGCCGGTCGCGCCGGGCGCGGTACAGCGAGCGTCCGCCGGTGAAGACGACGTCCGCGCGTCGCAGCAACGCGGCTTCGCGTTGCTGCAGCTGGCGCGGGGCGGAACGGAACGCCGCGAGTTCGTCCATGCAGTCGTAGACGACCTTGCGCGCGGGCACCTCTGCGACGAGCGGCAGCGCCATCGGCGTGTAGAACCACAGCACGGGCCGATCGAGCCTGGCGAACTCGGGCTCGAGCAACTCGCGCAGCATCGGCAGCTGGTCGTCGTGGAACCCGATGGCTCCGAGCGGCGTCTGCGGTTCCAGCACACGCACGTTGACGGTGGGCTGCCACACGCGCAGTCGGGGCGGTCCGTCGGTGCGCACGGGTTCCTCGACGAAGACGACGCGGTGCCGGCGCGCGAGCCGGCACATCAGTTGCTGTGGGCGCTGGAAGACGAAGTCATAGCGCAGGTGCGAGAGCACCAGGAGCGTGGCGCCCGGATCGGACTCGTCCATCGCGAGACGCTCAGCCGAGCGGCAGGTCGTGCAGCAGGTTGACGAGGTCGTCCGCGTGCTCTTCTTCGCTCGCGAGGATCTCTTCCATCATGCGGCGCGAGGTCGGGTCGCGGTCGCCGAAATAGCGCACCATCTCGCGGTAGCTCTCGATCGCGACGCGCTCGGCGAAGAGGTCCGCCTGCAGCATGTCCTTCAGCGATTCGTGCTGGTCATACTCCGAGTGGCTGCGTGCGAGCAGCGTGGCCGGGTTCAGGTCCGGGTCGCCGCCGAGTTGCGCGATCCGGTGCGCGATCAGGTCAGCGTGCGCCTGCTCCTCGTTCGCGTGCTCGAGGAATTCAGCGGCCGCGAGCTTGCCGGCGCTGCCACGCGCGGTGAAGTAGTGCCGTTTGTACCGCAGCACGCAGACGAGCTCGGTCGCCAGCGCCTCGTTCAGCAGCTGGCAGATCTGCGCGCGGCCGTCGGGATAGTCCGGCGTCACCGAGCCCAGTTCCATGTGCTGGCGGGCGCGGGCGCGAAGCGTCTCGACGTCGGAGATGAACCCCCGCGAGGCATCGTCGCGTTCGTCGTCGGGTGCGTACATTGGTGATTCTCCCTTGTTGCAGCTCATCAAGCCCGGGCCGTCCGCAATTTGCGCTGGCGCCACCACTCGGCCGCGATGCCGAACGCGGCGAGCCACAGCGACCGCGCCCGCACCACCGACATCAGCGCTTGCAGCACGACGTTGTTGCGTCGCATCGCCGCGCGCGTCTCCTTGTCGTCGAGGTACGCCGCGAGCCACGCCCGCTGCATTTCCATCTCGAGGCTCAACAGCCGCAGTTGTTCACGGGCTTCCATGGTGTTGCCTTCTGCGCTCGGTATCGTCGACCGTGCGGGCCGCCGCGCTGATGTCCTCGGAGCGTACCGCCTCGTCGGGCCGCTCGCGCTCGGTCACCGATGTCGCCGCGGCCGACGTCGCCGCGTAAGCGCCGCCACCGGTCATCGCGTACCCCGCCGCCGCCGAGGGGCCGCTCGCCGGCGCAGGCGCGCCCACGTCGGCAGGCGCACGTCCCGCGGGCGAGACGTCGGTGCGTGGCGCGGCGGCGCGCATCGCGGCCTCGGCCGACTCGACGGACGGACCGTCCGGCGAGGACGAGACACCGCCCTCGGCGGTGCTGGGCGTGGCGGCCTTGTCGGCCGCAGCCTCGCGCACCTTCTCTTTCGCGCGCTCGCGTTCGGCGAGCTCGTCCTCGTCCTCGGTGTCCGGATCCTTGAGCGCGAGGTTGACCATCGCCAGGTCGAGCTTGAGTCCGCGCGAGAAGTTCGCGATGAGGCTCGTGTCACGCGCGATCTTCTTGCCGGCGGTCACCGCCGAGAAGATCGCGGTTGCGAGCAATGCGAGCGAGACGATGCCGAGCGCCCACCCACGCCACGCCGGCGGCGCAGCCACGGCGATCCAGACGATCACGGCGGTCATGAACGAGAGTCCGGTGACCGCCGCGATGCCGTAAAAGAGGAGCCCCTGCGTCACCGCGGTGCGCTGCAGCTGCACGACGAGGCCGGCGGCCTCGGCGCGCGTCTGGATCATCGCCCAGAGGTGTCGCAGCAGTGCGAGTCGCGATGACACGGGGGCCACCCGTCAATCGCGGTCGACGTCGAAGTCCGACCGTCGGCCCGACATCAGGATCGCCAGCAGCGCGCCGATGCCGGCGCCGATCGCGACAGCCCGCCACGGGTTCGCGTGCACGAAGGCGTCCGCCTGCGACATGGTGTTGCCCGCGAATTCACGGGCCTGTGTCGCACTGCCGGAGAGCCGCTCGCGCGCGTCCCTCAACGTCGTCGATACGCGGGCGCGCATCGCGTCGATCGCCTCGCCGCTTTCGTTGCCGAGCGCCCGCAGCAGCTCCTCGGCCTGCGACACCGTGCGATTCAGCTGCGCCATCGTTTCCTGGTGGCGCGCCGAGACGTTGCTCGTCGACAGGTTGTCGCCCATCGTGGTCGACGAGGCGTTCGGGTCGGTGGCCAGTCCAGCGTTATTTCCGTACATGAGTATCTCCTTCCGTGGTCAATCAGGCCCGGACGGTCATGGACCGCCCGGTTCGAATCGGGCGCGCGGGCGTCGTCGTCGACGCGCGCGGCTCGAGGGGTTAATCGCCGCCGCCGT
Organism: Steroidobacteraceae bacterium; assembly: GCA_036377475.1. Classification (GTDB taxonomy): domain Bacteria; phylum Pseudomonadota; class Gammaproteobacteria; order Steroidobacterales; family Steroidobacteraceae; genus RPQJ01. Next base: position 5,486 of record DASUYI010000555.1, read on the forward strand.
CGCGGCCGGCGTCCGGCCACGCGCAGCGACGGGTGCTGTCGACGGTGTGGGTCCGGACATTCTCCGGCACGGGAGAACTGAATCTGTCGGTTCAGCCCCACCGCCCGACCGCAGGGTTACCCGGTGCCGCGTCGGTGCATGCCTACCGGTGCGGCGGTCACAACTGCGCGGCGGGCGGCTGCGGTCCCGCGGTCGTGGCCCCGCCGTCGTTCTCCCAGCGCGTCATGTCCTCGGTCTCGCTGCGCTGCGTGG
>DASUYI010000556.1:0-3753 GCA_036377475.1 Steroidobacteraceae bacterium
TGTCGTCGATGCGATTGCGCAGCACGCGCTGCTCGCGATAGAAGACCTTGCCGCGCCACAGGTGCTTGCCGATCAGTTCGAGCTTGACGGTCTTGGCACCCGCCGCAAGACCGGGCAAGCCGCCGACGATCTCGCGAATGCGGCGCTCGCCCGAGATGCCCTTCGGGAAGAACAGGTCGCCGTCGTAGGCGCCGTCGGGAATCGGCCCGGCGGTGAGCCGCGCGTAGATCTGGTCGACCTGCTCTTGCGTATAGCTCTTGAGCATCTCCGGTTCGAGCCTGGCCAGGTCGGCGGGTGCCAGCGGCAACTCGTACTCGACCCGGGCGAAATCGGGCTTGCTGGCATAACCCTCTTCGTAGGCCAGGAACTTGATGTTCCGGGGCGGTCCGCGGTCGCACGCCGTCGTCAGAGCCAGCGCCGTGAGCAACAGCGGCAGTGCTTTCATGACCAGGCTCCTCTCACAGCGTCGCCACGAATGCGATCAGCGCCTTCTTGTCCGCCGGGCTCAGGCCTTCGCCAAACGGATGACCGCGATTCTCGACGAGGTCGGTGCACGAGCTGTAATACGCGGCAACGCGCGGACGGCTCCGCAGCGCGTCGACCAGTCGCTCGGGATCGGCGACGATCTCGCGGCTGAGCTGCTTGACGTCGTTCGCGAGCGCTGCGGCCGCCTCGCGACCGAGCTCGCTCGCGAGACGTGAATCGAGGCGATCGGGATGCAGCTTCGCGAGCAGCAGGTCGTTGGCGAACGCCTTGTGGCGGAAGCTCGCAACGCCATTGACGCTGGTGCCTGCAGGCAGCACGACCCGGAAGCCGGCGATCTGCTTCTCCTCCCGCCCGTCCCAGGTGCGCGGACCGAGCGGCATCACTACGTCCTGATCGAAGCGCGCCACCTTGGGGACGCGCGCCGACGGATGCAGCAGATCCGTCATCGAGGCCACGTACAGCTCGAAGCGTCCGTCGACGCTCGGGTCGTACGTCCGGCAGGCCGGCGCCCGGTCCGGTGGCAGCGCGCGGCCGTTCGCCCCGACGTAGGGCGAGCGGTAAAAGTCGTTCGTCGCGTTTGTCGGCTTGCCGCACAGTTCCGGCCCGATCGCGTTGGTGTGCATGAACGGCGCGTGCGCCCACGCCGAGAGCAGCGAGATGTTGCGGTAGTAACCGCGACCGCCGTCGTGTGGCTCGGGGATGCCGGACACTACGTCCCGCGCGCGCAGCGTCTCCGACCCGTACTCCTGCCAGATGTGGCCGGTCATGTGATTCGAGTGCAGCGCCCGGCAACGGGTCGTACCGACTTCGGTGACGGGTGTCGCGCGATCCGATCCCATCCAGTCCGCGCGCAGGCCGACGTCGTTGTTGACGACGTGGAAGTCGCGACCGGCGAAATCACCGCCCTGCTCCACCGGGATCGACGAGTGGCAACGCGCGCAGTTCGCGGCGAACACGGCGCGACCCCGCTCGACCGCGCCGGCGCCGAAGCGTGCGTTCAACTCGCGCTCGAAGTCGGCCTGCGTGTAGCTGGCGGTCGGCTTGCGCTGGCGCAGCGTTCGTTCACGCGCCGCGCGCAGGTCGGTCGCGTTCGTCTCCGGCGACATCAGGAAATCGACGATGTTGCCGAGCCGGTCCTCGATGGCCCGGAAGTTGGGACAGTCGCGCCGGCATTGACCGATGTCAAACGGCGTCTGCCCGAAATTGCGCATGGTCGGGTCGAGCTGACGCAGGTCGGTCAGGTGGTTGAGCCAGCACTGCTCCGAGCAGGAGCCGATGTTGAAATAGACGCGCTGGACGGCCTCGTGCGCGCCGATCGAATCCTCGCCGCCCTTGAGGATGTGATGCACCGACTCCGCCTGCAGCGCACGCTGCCAGCACTTGCCGTCGCGTCCGGGCTCGCACCAGCACGATGACGCCTGCGGCTTGCCGCCCGGCGTCTCGCACGACGAGACCTTGCGCCACTTGACGACCTGTTCTTCGGCGAACACGGGACGCACGCTCGTGTTGATGATCGCGTTCATCGTGCCGGGGTTGTAGACCTGGTCGGAGGGGATCGCCGACGTGTCGGTCGTGCCGGGCCGCGTGTACGAGAACATCTGCACTTCGAGCGTCGTGCCCGGCATGCCCGAGGTCAGGATCTCGGAGACGCGCGTGTACTGGTTGCCGAGCGCGCCCTTGAGGTTCTCCCAGGCCGGGTTGGCCGGGTCGGCCGGCGGATTCAGCGGGTCGAACGAGATGTGGCACGAGCCACAGGTCGTCCCGATCAGGAACGGCGGCTCGATCGAGCCATCGGCGAGCCGGTTGCGACCGGCGTCACTCGGTGGACCTTTCGTCGACAGCGCACCGCGATAGCCCTCCCAGCTCGCCAGGCTGCCGTTGAGCGCGAGCCAGCGCTCACGGTCGAAGCGCGGATTCGGAAACTTGCGATAACCGAGCGCTCCCGTCGAGGTGCCGAACGCGAGGTCGCACGGCGACTGTCGCTGGTCGCCGGCCTTCGCGTGCGGGTCGGCGGCGTCGACCGGGGCGTCGCGGAAGTCACAGGCCGGATCGCGATAGCCCTCGCGGCCGACGTACGGCAGCAGCTGGTCGTCGCCCGGGCACCACTGGAAACCGTAGGTTTCCTCGAACGACCTGGCCGGACAAGCTTCCGCGCCTGGCATGCAGCAGCCCGGATCGTTGATCAGGCCCCAGGCCTTGAACCGGTCGTCGCGCTCGCGCGCGTTGAGCACGCGGTACCAGTCGACCAGCACGTTGAGGCGCTGCTGGAAGACGTAGGTGTGGAAGCGTGCGTTGCCGGCGGTCGCCTTGTACCAGATCTCGCGGCCCGCGCGCTGTGAGGGTGTCAGACCCGCCTCGCCGGCGTAGAAGCCAGGCGCGTCGAGGACCGCCTTCACGGGCTCGGCCGCCGCCGTGGCGGCTCGATCGGCCGGCCGCGGCTCCGACTCCGTGGGACTTGCCATCGATCCGGCGCGGCCGGTCGCCGCGTCGTCGCCGCAGGCGGCGAGCAGGGCAAACAGCACCACGCACGAGCACGCGACTCGAATCGCATCGATCATGGGCTGAGCTCCCCGGAATCCTTGACGATTGCTTCTCGCTTACCTGCGAACGTTCGTCTCGCGGAACTGGAGCTGACCGTTACGCCCGAACCGAGGAATTGTCAATATATCGACGCAGGCCAGGCGAGTTCGAGACGACACCCGAGTCGGCTCGGCGGCCGCTGCTCGTGCGAGCTTGAGCAGTTGAGGCGAGCCCCGAAGCCCGCGTCGGTCGAGTCGCTGCCGCAACAGTTGCCTCTACGTGCTTGGTGACAGGCAGCAAGAACCGCAAGACCGCCCCCGTGAGGCGCGTTCGCGCTCGCCCACAGCCGCCGCCGTGCGCTGCAGCCTGTCGTCTGGCAATGTGATTGTTCCGACGGCGTATGCTGCACTTCTCGTTCCAGCCCACCGGAGAGATCACCAATGGTGACAATCAAGGTACGTCTGAACGGTCCGTACGTAGTCGACGGCGAGGACGTGACGCTGGTGGATTGGAATGGCGCGCCATATCAGATTGCCAAACGCCCGTTCGCCCTGTGCCGTTGCGGTGGCTCCATGACCAAGCCGTTTTGCGACGGGACGCACTCGAAGGCCGGCTTCAAGGCAGCAGAGGCTGCGGTGCCGGGTAGCCAGGACAGGCCTGCATCCGGGTGATGTGCTCACGGCCCGTAGCTTGTGGGGCAGCGCGAGCCTGAAATTCATCGCAGCCGCGCTCTGGCCTGGCGGCGTC